>CP069395.1 GCA_016887485.1 Chloroflexota bacterium | reverse complement strand
TTCAAGTTTATTTTGCCATTTTCAATCTTTCCGAATAAGCAACTTCTTGTTTGAGTGACGACCGTAACAAAATATGCTCCAGGTTGAGAGTAATCATATTCCTTCAATCGGTTAGATTTACGATGATTTGTTAGATTGTCTTCTTGATTCATCTCTTTCCCCAAAGAATCTAAAACCATTTAACAATAATACATGCTGATTGTAGCCCTTTGGGCGGCCACGGAGAGCCGCCCCTACGGGATTATCTAATATTCTAGTGATTTCCAAATTGTTCTTTTTCGTAGGGGTGCCCCTCTGTGGGCACCCTTCCCCTCAAGGGGGGAAGGTTTTTATTTCCTACCAGCTCACCCCCGTCAGACCAGATGCCAGATTCCATAAACGCCGGGCTAGGCGCGGGTTCTCGCTTTGGCGGCTGGGACGCAGGTATACGCTGTCCTTGAAGTAATAGCCCTTCGAGGTATCAACCTGCGGCGCTCCCGCAAGGTATAGGTAAGTCTGCGCTGGGACCTCAGCCGAAGTGCCCTGCAGGCGCTTACGCCGCCAGACTAATTCCTCAATCCCTGTTCCCCCTTTGGAAGCAATTTCCGTATTGACCAGGCCGGGGTCCACTGCAAAAGCTGTAACGCCAAAATTTCTACGGTTCAGTTCATAGGCAAGCAAAACATCGGACAATTTCGAGCGTTTGTAGGCGATCACCCCAAGATGGGGCCAGGGACGGACAATTCGGCTCAGACAGAGCGGCGTCGTGCGGTGGGAGTATGAACTCGACATCAATACCCGCCCCTTCGCCCGCGCCAGCCAATCCATGAGCTCATGCGTCAGCAGAAATCCCGCCAGGAAATTCACCGCAAAGGTCATCTCAATCCCATCTTCGGTGAACACCCTGCGGATCATATAAACTCCCGCATTATTAATTAGCACATCCAGCTGAGAAAAGCCGGCTTTGGTAAGTCTGTCCTTGATTTCACCCGCCAGGCGCCGCACCTGAGCCTGACTGGAAAGATCCGCCAGTAAATACGTGACCTGGGCCTCTGGGACAACTTCAAGGATAGACGATACAGCCCGGTCATTCCGTTCAGGAGAGCGCCCCACCCCAACCACAAAAGCCCCTGCCTCAGCCATCTTCTCAGCCACTGTCAGGCCGATTCCTGAGGTCGCACCAGTGACGACAACTGCTTTACCCTGCAAATTAACATCCATGACCATCAATCCTTTTCCCATCAAGCTATTCAGTTAACAATACTCCTGATCTTCTAAATAGATCCCGCCCTGAGCATTTTCCTGCCCCAAAGCGACCAAAATTCGCCGCCGTAGAGAACGACTCATCAAGCCAGGCAGCGCATCAGGGGTAAAGAAATCAAAAGCCTCCAATTCCCCATCCTGAAGCGTGATCCCAGCAATGTCATCTTCGCTAATATAGCCGCCATCAAAAATGAACATCAGCGATTCGGTCTTTTCACCATGCGGTGAGTTGTAATCCACCACCAATAACCTGTTGATCGCCAATGCCAGCCCCAATTCCTCCCGGATCTCACGGATGCAGGCCGTTTTGGGCGCTTCGTCAGCTTCAACCACCCCACCGGGAATACTCCAGCCACCTTTATAGACAGGTTTGACCAGCAGGATTTTTCCGTGATCATTTCGTATCAATGCGCCGGCTGCCATCCGCTTGCGAGGCAGAGATCGCAGGAATTCACCATAGGGTAGATACTTCATTATGTTCTCCAAAATAAATTCAAGTCAAAGGATATTCTACTCCTTCCTCCCGAACTTGTTCAGATCATGGTATTATCACTCACTAACCGAAAAATCGGAGGTGTTTAATGAGACCCCAAACATTTAATTATGATCGCCTAATAAAAAGTGAAGACCTGAACCACCACAAGACGCTCTTTGCCGGCCGTTGTGCAGAGTGGTTTGTTGAGGCGGGCTTCATTGCTGCCGCCAGTGTCCTGCCGGCCGGGAATATCGTCTGTCTGAAAGTGCACGGCCTGATGTTCACCGAGCCAATGACCGCAGGAGACATCGCATGTTTTAAAAGCCGGATTGTAAAAGGCGGGCGGACCTCGCTGACGACTTATATCAGTTTGACCCCCCAGAATAAACAAGAAGCGGTGATCAGCGGTTTCATCACCTTTGTTCATGTCGATAACAATGGCAAAGCCCAACCCCACGGCATTGAGTTGGAACTCGAATCTGAGGAAGATTACCGCCTCTATCAACAGGCTTTGGCATTGAATTAATCCAGTAAAAATACAATAATAATAAAAACCAGACAGGTTTTTTAGAATATCCACATCGTCTAGTTTATTATTTTAGCCCAAACGGATTCTATTATTGTTAAAATTATTACTTGTATGACGTAAGAGGGATAAAAAACCGGTTAATTTGATTTGTATGATTCTGATACTTCATTTATACTTATAAGCGGATTTACCACACTCAATTTCTATCTCTATTTGAAGGAGTAGACATGAAGAAGATTGCTTATGTTGTGATCGCTCTGATGGTGATCGCCAGCTTCACCCTCGCTGGGTGTAAACAAGAGGCTGCGCTTGGCACCGAAGAGAACCCAATCATCTGGGCCCTTGTTCCCTCTGGCGAAACAGACACGGTTTTGGCTGGCTTTGAAGATGTCGCCGCCATTCTCTATGATGAGACCGGTCTCGTCATTGAACCCTTCGTCGCCACCGAATACGCTGGCGTGATCGAAGCCCTCTCGGCTGACCCACCCAAGGCTCACATGGCCTCCCTGGCAACCTTTGCGTACCTCGTTGCCTCCGCTCGTGGTGTTGCTGATGTTGCCCTCGTTTCCGAACGCTATGGCAGCCCCTCCTACAACGGTCAGATTATCACCCGTGCAGACAGTGGCATCAATGACATTGCGGATCTGGCCGGCAAGACTTACTGCCGCCCTGACCCATTGAGCACCTCTGGCTGGATCATCCCCATGGTCACCATGCAGGCCGCTGGCATCAATCCAGAAACTGACCTGGCCGAAGTTGTGGACGCTGGTTCACATGACGCCGTTGCCGCTGGTGTTTATGATGGCACCTGCGACGCTGGTTCAACCTACATTGACGTTCGCTCCTCGATGGAAGAAGATTATCCTGACATCATGGAAGTCACCAAGGTTATCAACGTTTCCGTCGATATCCCCAATGATGGCGTTCAATTCAGCCCCTCTGTCCCCGCTGAAATCCGTGAAGCCATCGTAAACGCGCTCCTCACCATCAACGAGACCGAAGAAGGCCTTGCAGCTATTGACGCTGCTTACGAATGGACCAAATTGGTTGCGAAGGATGACTCCTTCTATGATCCATTCCGCCAGGTTCTGGATGCAGCTGGTATCGATCCTGAAACCCTGATGGGTGAGTAATATCATCGTATAGGTAATATCCAACAAAAGGGGGCTGGAAACCCAGCCCCCTTTTCTGAATTAATAGGGGTTTATTTAGTTCAAGGAATTTAGCCTTATGCTCGAAATTCGAAATTTGACGAAAATATATGAAGACGGGACCTTAGCCCTAGATGACGTCAGCTTCACCGTTCCCGATGGTGAATTCTTGATTGTTATCGGCCTCTCTGGTTCTGGCAAGTCCACACTATTACGATGCATCAACCGTCTGATTGACCCAACGGATGGAGAAATCCTCTGGAATGGCGTGGATTTGGCAAAACTCGAAGGTGATGAGCTTCGGCAAGCCCGTCGCAAGATTGGCATGGTTTTCCAGCACTTTAACCTTGTGGAACGCTCCACTGTCCTCACCAATATCCTCACCGGCCGGTTAGGGTATAACAAAACCTGGCCAACTATGATCCACCGTTTCCCCAAAGAAGATCGTGACAAAGCCTGGCAGGTCCTGAAAAGGATGGATATCGAGGACCAGGCGCATAAAGCTGCCCGGGAACTCTCCGGCGGTCAACAGCAGCGTGTCGGCATTTGTCGGGCCCTGATGCAGGATCCGGAACTGATGCTTGCTGACGAACCTGTTGCCAGCCTAGATCCCGTGTTGGCCCATTCCATTCTGGAACATCTTGAAATGCTCAATAGGGAAGATAACCTGACAATCATGTGCAGCCTGCACTATCTGGACCTCGTCCAGCGATATTCCACTTCCGTGATCGGCTTACGCCAGGGCAAATTGGTTTATCAGGGCACAAAGAAAGATATCGCCAATATGACCAACGAAGAATTCAAGAGAATCTACGGTGAAGATGCCGAACGCATTGGCGGGGGTAACCTCGAAGGTAATATTGAAACGGAAGGAGGTCAGGCATGAAAGTACGACGTAAACCCGCATATCAAGAAAAAGAATTTAAACCTGGCCTGGTTTCTCCTGCAGTTGCAGCCATCCTTTCGGCGATCATCCCTGGCCTTGGTCAGGCATTCTCCCGCATGGTACGCCGCGGTGTGATCCTTTTCTTCAGCTTCGCATCCATTGTTGGGTTGATGGTTTGGCGTTTCCGAGATGCCGCCCCGCGCGACACCGGCGCTATCGCCATCATCAAGAAAGCCTTCCATCTGGATCCGGTCATGCTTCTGATCACGATCCTGATCGTCATTCTTTACCTTTACAATATCTATGATGCCTATAAAGTTGCAGTGAATTCCCGCAAGGGTCATGAAACTCGAAAACCATTTATGGTTTTTATCGCCCTGCTGCTGGTATTCTTCTTTATCGGTTGGCAGATCGGTGAGATTGATTTTTATGCACTTGTCACGCAGTTTGACGATGCTATCCCTGCGCTCTCCAAAGTTCTATGGCCCTGGTCGCGTGCGATCACCTTCCTTGAGGATGAACAGATGGGCAGCTTAATAATGATCAGCCCCTGCCCAGACGGCTCTGTGCCTGAGCCAAACACACCAACTGAGGAAGGTCCTTACCTGATCGTAGATCCGACATGTGGTGATTTCAGCACACAGGAGGACCTAGAAAGCGGTGAAACAATCGTCCACTTGGGGACTGAATTGAATGTCCGTGGCTATAGATTCCTACCCGGTGTCGAGGTTGAAATTTGGTGGCGTGATCCCACCGGGTCAGACTTCCGGCAGCGTCAGGACAGCGAAATTGTGATTGTAATGCCGGATGAAAACGGCGAATTTGAAGTCACAATCAACTGGCCTTATCGGACCATCCCTGAATCCTATATGGCAGGCGGTTCTGAGTGGGAACTGCAGGGACGCCAAACAACAGTCCTAGATGAATGGGTGTTTAGTGAAGAGCTAAAACTCGCTATCGAAAAGATGATTGAAACCATCTTCATTGGCATGATGGCCACCTTCTTTGGCATTATTTTAGCTCTGCCGGTCAGCTTCCTGGCAGCTCGGAACCTGATGAGCGCGAATGTGTTCACTTTGGGTATCTACTACCTCGTGCGAGGGGTGCTCAACATCATCCGGTCCATCGAGCCGCTGATCTGGGCTGTTTTGGCTGTAATCATCGTGGGACTCGGCCCCTGGGCCGGGATCCTGGCCCTGACGGTACACTCAATCGCCGCCCTCGGTAAACTCTATTCTGAGGCCATCGAATCCATCGATAATGGCCCGATTGAGGCTGTTCAAGCCACCGGCGCCAACTGGTTCCAGATTGTCATGTACGCCGTGGTGCCGCAGGTGATCCCACCTTTCGTGTCCTTCACGATCTACCGCTGGGATGTCAACATCCGTATGTCCACCATCATCGGTATGGTCGGCGGCGGTGGTATTGGCTACCTGCTTGTCCAGTGGATCCGCAACCTGGATTACCGGGCAGCGGGTATTGCCGTCTGGTTCATCGCCGTCACAGTGGCGATCCTGGACTACGTCAGCGCTGAGATTCGTGAGCGCTTCGTTTAGTTCTGGACATTAGTTGACTACAAGGGCTGCCAAAATTGGCAGCCCTTTTTTATTGCACCAATATGAAAAAACTTGATGAAAAGACCTTTTTTTGAATGATTCCTGACATATTATCCAAATTCGCCCTCATGCTATAATGACCTCATCATTTGAACGATCTTTATTCGATTAATTTATAGATGAGGTCATCATGATATCCATAAAAACGGATAGCTGTGCCGATCTTGGCCAGCCACTCCTCAACGCGCATGGGATCGGTTCTGTTCCTCTGCACGTTTTGGTCAAAGGTGAGGATCATTTTGATGATGATCTGACCCTGGATTTCCTGTTTTCCAGTGTGGATCAAACGGGGGAACTGCCAAAAACCGCAGCGCCCTCAGTGCAGGAATTCATTGATTTCTTTTCCGAGCCTGAGCCCGTAATTTACATCGGCCTTTCATCCCAGCTTTCTGCCACGATGGCGAACGCCGAACTGGCCAAAGATCAAATGAACCGGGGTGATATCCACCTGATTGACTCACTCAACCTCTCCACGGGGATCGGCCTGTTAGCGCTCAAGGCCGCTGATCTCCGTGATGCCGGGCTGGATGCAGATGAGATCACGACTGAAGTTTTGGCCTCACGGGATAAGGTTCGGACCGCCTTTGTAATCGACACGATGGACTACCTGTATAAGGGCGGTCGCTGCACTGCACTGCAGGCGATCTTCGGGTCAATGCTCAAGATCCGACCGATCATCAACGTCCGACCGGATGGCACTTTAGGCGTGCGGGATAAGGTTCGCGGCTCACGCCAGAAAGCGCTTAATGAGCTACTGTCCGGCTTCAAAAATGACTTGCCAAACGTGGACCTAACCCGCGTTTTCGTCACCCACTCAGGCTGCCCGGAGGATGCCGACTACCTGGCTGAGAAGCTGAAGTCAATGGCTGATATCAAGGATGTTCTCATCACAGTGGCCGGCTCAACCATCGGCAGCCATTGCGGACCAAACACCATCGGGATTTTGTTTTTGAAGAATTAGTAAGTTCATGGCATTCAAAATAACGGCTTTTCCACTTATGGAATCTATTCATTTAAAACACAAGGCTCATTTATTTTTATGAACGCCTTTTGGAATACACTCCATTCTATAAGGGAAAGAAACTAGTCATCAAAGCCAGGTCTTGCCTTCACCCTGACAGTGATTTCTATCTCACATTCCTCTCTCAGCCATGATAAGAAATAATTGAAGGGAAAGCCAACTCAACAGTAGCGTGTAAGTTAAGAAAAAACGCCATTAAAGCATACATAAACTACATACTTTCCAAAAAAAAACTGCTCTAAAAATGCCTCTGATTGATCAGCCTTTATGATAATTTTGATTGGGATTACATGGACCCATCATTGTAATAAGAGATCCTCTTTGGATCATTTCTAGGTAATAATCATGACATATGTCCAATGGAAATTAAAATAGTTAGGTGTATCATTTCGTTTATCGCATTTTACTGATATGGTTTTTTTCGAAAATGTTGCGCTTTGAACCTTGGAATTATTTTAAATTATTTAAAGTAATATTGAATTAATAAATCTAGTGAGCGTTTATACAAATGAAAACACACAAAGTAGTAAAGATTGCTGTATTGGTATTGATGGTAATTATTACATTTGGAAATGTTTTTGGGGTTTCAACATCCGGATTATCCATTTTACTAGGTCTTTCTTTCTTTTTTATCTTTAAAATTATTGAAAAAAAATCATTTCAAGATGTTGGATTAGAAATAAGATCAATAGGAAAAAATTTAAAAAATCTAAAAATATGGTTATGGATTTTACTCCCTCTAGTTATAAATTTTGCTGCTGATATTTTGGCAAAAATTTTCTTACCAGGGTATGAGGATCACATAATCGCACGAAGTTCATCAATTCTTTCAGTTTCTTCCATAGGTTTATTGATTATCCAACTAGCGATTTTTGCTTTAGGTGAAGAAATTGCCTGGCGTGCTTTCTTTCAAAAACAAATAAGATCATTTTTGCCCGCCATTCCAACAATAATAATTACCTCCATCTTATTTTCGATGGGCCACTTGACAGATGGAAACTTTTCCATTGTGATTTTTGACCTATTGTTTATTTTTTTCAACAGCCTGGTTTACGGGATAATATTCGAAAAAACAAACAATGCTTGGATAAGTGCGCTTTCTCATTTTATTGCCAATATCGTTTCTGCAATAACCTTATACTATTTGTAACTTACAAAAAAATAAGTTTTCTTACAAACAAAGATTTACAAAGGTTGTAACAGGCTATCACTATACTACATAGGATTCTGGGCTCAATCCTCCTCTTTGTCTACCTATATTTTGAATCAAGAGGCAAGGAGTTTTTATTCGATACCTTGCGGTTATTAACATTGCATTACTCTCCAACTACTGATATCAGGTCTCTCAACCTCCACCCCCAAAAAAGCCCCGCAACCCACATGCACCTGCTAGTTGTCTGTATTTTCTACTTTAATAATCCCTCTTTTAGAGGGAGGAAACAATAACCTCCCACTGCTTTTTCGTACTAAATTCTTTTCTTCTCACCTACTCGTTTCGAGGCCAACAAGGTCAACACCAACACAGCAAAGCCCGCACAAGCCAGGCCAAATAAGGTCAGGATCATATGGTAACTACCCACCTTGTCAAAAATCAACCCCAATAGAGTGGGAATAATTGTGCCCCCCAGACTGCTGCCGAAAAAGAACAGCCCCGTGACTGCACCGGTAACCTTCATCCGGGTCTCCCCCAGGGCTAGCAATGTGGGGAAAACTGAAGCCAGGGCCAACCCCAAGCCTGCTGAACCAATCCAGAGCATCCAGGGCGAAACAGGCCAGATCATCCACATCACCAGGATAATAATCGCCAGAACGTAATTGCCCACCAATAAGGTGCCCGGCTTGATCTTGCGTGAAAGCGGGATGGCGATCAGGCGTCCAAGGGTCAGCGCGCCCCAATAGGCGGAATTGATATAAGATGCGACGGTGTCATTGGCAATCCCCAGTCGGGTGACATAGGTAAAGACCCAACTGCCATAACCTGCCTCGACCGAAATATACAGGAAGAACAGCGCCATAATCAAAATGACCAGACCTGTATCGGGCTTCTGAGCCGATTCGGTTTCCTCCCCCGCTTCAGGATTTTCCGGTGAAGGCAGAATGTTTAATCCCAGTAACCCAGGCAAAAAAAGGATCGCCAGGATCCAGAAGGGCCAGGTGATCGCCCCATTAGTCAGGGTCATCACATAATTCAGGATGATCGGAGCCAGAAAAGCCCCTACGCCAAAGAAGAAGTGGAGGGCATTCATATACGGCCCCACCCGAGACTGGAACACCCAAAGCAAATTCACATTCCCGCCGACATCCACCAACCCATTACCAAAGCCAAAAATGAGAAAAACCAGCAAGAGGAGATAAAAATTGGTCATCAACGGCGCCAGGATAGCGCTGACGATCATCAATATCAGGGCCAGAGACATCAATCGGTGCCCTTTGAGGCGATCATAAAGACGCCCCCCGCCCGCTGAACCGATCAAGTAACCCAGATTGCTGACGGTCAACACAAAGCTGATCTTGCCGATTGTTACCCCCAGGTTTTCAGCCAGTGAAGGCAGCATGGGACCCAGGGCGGCCAATGCCAAGCCCAGAGAAATAAAACTAACGCCGTATGTGCCAAATTTCAAACGCTCGTTCCGCCGCTCAGATTGGATTGCGGCATTGGAATAATGCATATGTTCTCCTGTTACTTTGTATAGAATTCACCAATCGTATCATCCCTAAGGGGGTTGGTAAAGGGTATGCAGGCCATCATGGACTCCCAGGGGTGTTAAATGTCGATTATCACAAGTGTGTATTTCGACTACCTTTTCTGAGCAGAAACATCACAAGGATCCCAAATGGATTATCAGGGCGCTTATATCGAAACCGACTGCCCGGCCCCCCTGCAATCTACCGGACCCACATAATGAATGGAATTGAAAGTCTGTTGGGTAATGGTCTACCGGAACACATCCTGCTTCCACAGGGTGCCGGGATATTTGAACCCGGCTCTCCCAGTGTCATCTCTGAAACCGGCATTCGAGGCTATTCGGCCCTGGCCAATGACCTGATCCCAAACCTGCAGTCCCGGGGATTGGACCTCGCCACAATCAATCTAATCACCAAAGACAACCCCAACCAAGCATATGCCCTCAATTAAACAACAAATGGCTGGGAAACCCAGCCATTTTGATTTTAATTACTCGTTCAGCGGCCCTAAATAGGTCTTAAATTTCCCGAAATTGCGATATTTTACCGCAATCCCGGCTGAGAGCGCCGTTGTAATGGGCACCGCCGCGAACAACCCCAGTGAACCGACCATTGTGCGGACGATCTCTTCGGCGATGAATTCCAGGTTGAGCGCCATCGTGAAATTGACATTGCTGAAAGAAAACAGCAGCAGCATCGGCAGCGCCGCGCCGGCATAGGCCAGCACAAGGGTGTTCACCGTGGCTGCGATGTGATCCTGCCCAATATTCATCGCTGATCGGAAGAGTTTCTTGAAGGTTAATTCCGGGTTGTTGCGGAAGAGCTCAAAAACCGCAGACGCCTGAGAAATCACCAGGTCATCCAGCACGCCTAGAGTCCCAATCAGCACCCCAGCCAGCAGCAAACTGCGTACATTTAGGTTGTTGTTGGTGAGTTGGGAAATATAAAACATATTCTCATCCCCATACCCCGTCAGCCGGGCATGATTGACGAAAATAAAGGCTAAAAAGCCGGTGATCACCAAAGCCACCAGTGATCCCAGAACCGCTGCGTGGGTCTTCACCGTCCAGCCATAGACCAGGTAGAGGCTAAAAGCCATAAAGAAAAAGGCGCCGAAGATACTGATCATCAGGGGGTCTTTACCCTCCTGAATACCCGGGAGGATGATCAAAATGATCACTGCCAGGCTGAGCAGGATGCCCAGTACAGAGCGCACGCCCTTCCAGCCGCTAATCACCACGCTGGCCAAAATGAAGATCGCCAGCAGCAAGACCAGCGAATCCGTGCGATAAAAGTCAGTAAATTGAACCGAAACATCCCCGGTGGGCATGGTGGAGACGGTCACCATCAATTTATCACCCACATCCAGGAGGATCATTTCATTGCGGATCTGTCGGGTGCCATATTCGATCTGATAAAACAACCCGGCATACTCCCCTTCTTCGATTTCCACTTCAACAATCTGATAGGGCTGGGTCACCTCCCCCAGGGTCACCTCGCCTTCCTCGATGATACCCGAAACAACCGCGGGGACCGTTTGCGAGTTATATCCGATGACCGTTTCTTCCTCATCGGGTTGATTGAGATAATCCACAATTTTCGGGACTAAGACCACAGCCAGAATAATGATTGCTGCGATCCGAAGGATGATCATAAACGTCTTGCGACTCATAGGTCTCCTTTAATTATTGAACTTTAGTCCAAAAATTCTAGCACATCTCACCGTAAAAAGGAGGTGCCTACCCTTGTCCAGACAAACTCAGATGGTTTCGTGATATGATTAGCATTGCTGCAGGAGGTGAAACCATGCTGCCTGAACCAGTAAAGGTCGTACTTGATTTCGTCCAACAGGTGAACCAGAATAATGCCGAGGGCGTGGCTGCCTTGCTGGCACCAGACCACACGTTTGTGGATCTGGCGGGGGATACCGAGCAGGGTTATCAGCGAATAGCTGCCGGTTGGCGGGATTACCTTACGCAATTCCCCAAATACCGGCTCTACATTCGTCGGATTGTTCTCTTGCCAATCGGCGTGGCCCTGATCGGTCAGACCACCGGCTCTCATCTGCAGATCCCCGATGAACAGGAATTCAATGACGAAGGCGTTATCTGGCTTGCAACGGTGGAACATGGCTTGCTGAAGACCTGGCAGCTCTATGCGGATAGCGTGGTGAATGCGAATGCTCTCAATTTGGAAGGCGGCCAGGAGATTTACGCCCCGGTATGGTTCGCCCGCACGATCGCCAAACACCTTGACCTGCTTCCGCCTGGCTCCAGAACGGATGATGTCCGAAATGTGCGGAAATATTATTCCCGCCTCTACCGCAAAGCCCCACCTGAGACCCTATTGGAGATCGCTGAACGCCTCTTTTTCGAAGAAGGCTACCGTTTCGTCCCCTATGAACTGATCTATTATCATCCGGGCACGATTGCCCTGCTGAATCCTGAAAAGGTTCAGGCGCTGAGCGTAGACATCAATCACTGGGCTGCGGCAGACACCTTCTCTCAATTTATTTCCGGCCCAACCTGGAAACAAGGCGTCATCAGTGACGATTTAATCGGAAAATGGATCATTTCCCCTGATTTTTGGTACCGGCGGATTGCGGTGGTAAGCACAATCTACCTAGACGGCGACTCGGAACGGATGTTGAAGTATGCCGCCATGTTGGTGGATGACCACGAGGATATGATCGTCAAAGCACTCTCCTGGGTCCTGCGCCGTGCCATTCGCTATGACCGGAAGGGCGTTGAGCAGTTCCTGGCCGATCACAAGCATCGTCTGGCCGCCCGAATCAAGCGTGAAGTGCGCAATAAGCTAGACACAGGGCTGAAAAACCCCACCAAGAATTAATACTACGCGAAATTGCAATTATTATTTGTTATTCCGCGCTTCCAGCGGATTGAATCTTGACACCCAACAGCATACCCACCCCCACCAAACCCAATCCTAGGGCCACCAGGAACATCACCGTGTAATTCACAGCTTCCACGATCGCGCCACCGATCAGCGGGGCAATCAACACAAACAGCCCTGGGATGGTGCGGACCAGGCCTAAATACAACGACCGCTCCGATTCCGGCCCTAACCCCATCCCCATCAACATCTCCCCGATCATATACCCAGACTGGGCAAAGCCAAAAACCAGGAATATCAGGTTATAGACCCAGACCGTAGGTGACACCAGGACCATGATCAGGACCACGGTTTGCATTAAATCGGATGCCAGGAGGATATTTCGGGCACCAAAACGGTCCCCCACCACGCCCCAGACCAAAAATCCCGCCATCCCTCCGGCAAACAACAGGCCCGAGAAGACCGCTGCTTGTTGATCGGCTAAATTGAAGTGCTGGATCCCATAGACGGCATAAAAACCGACCGCCATACTCCCCAGCTGGAAGAAAATTCGGCTGATAACATAACGCCTGAAATTATGATCCCCCTGCCAGATACGTTTGAAAGAAGCCAGGTCCAAAAGAGGTGTTTTAACCGCATTTTCCTCTTGGATTTCTTCGCTGTCCGCCGATTCAGGTTCAACTGTACGGGAGAAAAAGAAGAAAGAAACCCACATAAAGACCAGGCCGATCAGAAAACTCAGCGCGAAATTATCCGGATAGGCAATTTTTGACAGGATCAGACCGGAAATCGCCGATCCTCCCACCGCCAGAGTCCGCCCAATCGTCCGCCCAATGCCAAAAAAGCGACTTCGCACGGGGCCGGGGATCACATCTGCGAGCACCACCTGCCAGGGCAGCGCAACAAACCCGCTGGCAAAGCCCCGCCACGCCACAACCAGCATAAACAGCCAGATCGCGGTTGTCACAGGGATCCAGTGCAGGAGATAAGCGGCCAGCGGGAAAACGAAATAAGGAATTCTTTCAACGGCTGCCATAGTCAGGGCAAAGGGCAGCTTGCGTTTCAACCGGTGAACATATCCCGCCATGAACAGCTGGGGGAGAAACCACCCCGCATTGATCAAAGCCGGCACCAAACCGATCAAAATGGCCGAATCTGTTAGAGTGCTGGCGAAGACCGGCAGGATTGTATTGACAGATACAAAGCTTTCGGCCAGCAGCCAAAACGCCCCATCCATCATATTGACGAGGAAGTTGCGTTTAAAATGCTGCCGAACAGTTGGTTTTACATCCAAATCAGGCGGCAGGCGTAAAAAAGAGCGTATATAATGCATTGAAATGGACTAAATCAGCTCTTGTAGCGCTGCCAAAGGGTCTTCAGTGTGGCTTCGAGCCGCTCACCCAGGGCTGCACCCTGCGCGGTGGTTACGTCATCGCCATTTTCGAAAACTGAATAAGGGACTTCGAAGCCCTTGATCGGCAATTTTTCCGGATGCCCCTCAGTCAACTGCTCCCAATCGGTTTCGCGATAGAGTTTTTCCAGCTTTGAATCCGGCAAACCATGCTCCAAAATGCTGTCCGGCCGCTCAGGGTTGAAACGGGCACGGTTTTTCCGCAGGGATTCTTCCCAGGGCACGTTAAGATAGAGGATCGCCAGATTGGCTAAAACCTCATCGGAGAGGTGCGCGAAGGCCCGTTGGTAGCCACCATGCTCCGACCCGCGGGAAAATTCGATCACCACAGTCTCGTTCAGGTCATCACGCTGTCGTTTTTGATATTCCAGGCAGATTCGTTCCACCAACAGGTCCCAAAGATAAGGTTCGCTGAAATAACCTTCCGCATCGGTGTGCAGCCGGGGATGTCCCATCCTTTCCAGGAGCGCATCCTCCTCGAACCAGGCCCAAAGCATCGGGAAATCATCAATTTCGCTGAAAGGGCCAATATGGAACCGCTTTACCCGTTCATCAACTGGGGTGTTTTTGAGGTAATTGATCACCTCGCTCTTGCCGGCGGCAGGACGGGCGATGAGAAGTAGAATTCTGAAGGTTTGATCGGACATAAACTAGCCTTTCCTTTTACATTATTAACTATCCTCCATTGTATCAAACCCCACCCATTTTGGCTGCGTTCTTACCCGGTTTGGTCTTCAAATTGAGAAACTCAACCGGGCTGCCTTGCCGCCCCAATAACCCTCGTATAAAATGGAAAATATCACAAGATTAAGGAGATGCCATGGAATGTAATAAAGACCGCAATCTGACCCACTGTAACTGCTCCTATACCCCCTGTTCCCGTAAAGGGATCTGCTGTGAGTGCATCCAGTACCACCTGCGAATGCGCGAACTGCCCGCTTGTGCCTTCCCCAATGATGCAGAGGCCACTTATGACAGGTCGTTTGAGCTTTTCGCTGAACTGGTCCAGGCTGGAAAAGTCTAATTGCCTTCGATCAACCCGGAAATTGCATTATTTTACGTAAATTAATATTTTATATTGCCCGTTTCGGGTACAGCTCAGTTATAATGAAAACGAATCACCCTTTAACTATATTGCTATTGGATTAAATCACCCAAAAGGACACCACCATGCCCGAGAAACCGAATATTCTGCTCTTTCTGACGGATGATCACGCCCAATGGGCCAATGGCGCTTATGGCAACCGGGAAATCCTCACGCCTAACCTCGATTCCCTGGCCGAAACGGGCATTTTGATGCAAAACGCCTATACCCCCACCCCGGTTTGCTCACCCGGCCGTGCCTGCCTGCTCACCGGGCGGTTTTCCTCCCAGCATGGCATCCATGACTACCTCGGCAGCGCCCCCGGTGTGGATATTGACGGCTATCCCTGGCTGGTGGATGAGACGGTCCTCCCCGAAATCCTGCACGACGCCGGCTACGCAACCTACTTGAGCGGAAAATGGCACCTCGGCAGCGAAAATGATCCCCAGGGCGGCTTTGATCATACCTTCGTGCACGGCAATGAGTACCCTTTCACCCATGGCGGCCCCCGTACCTTCTATGAAGATGGACAGCCTGTGCCTATGGACGGTTATAAAACCCGCCTTTTCACCAAAAAAGCGATCCAATACCTGCGGGAGCGGGACCCGGAGAAGCCTTTTTACCTGCAGGTGGGCTATATCGCCACGCATAATCCCTGGGAAGGTCACCCCGAGCGGCTAGCCGAACACTACCGCAAATGCACATTTGAGGAGCTCCCCAGCGGTGAAACCTATCCTTTCGGCATCCAAAACCTCGAATCAACCTTCAAATACCGGCTGGATCCACACGAATCGCGCGCCCAATACTACGCCGCAGTGACCCAAATTGACGAGGGGGTGGGGCAAATCCTGGATGAACTGGAAGCACTGGGGCTGCGGGAAGACACCCTGATCATTTACACCTCCGATCACGGCCTAAATTGCGGCCAACATGGCATTTGGGGCAAGGGAAATGGCACTTTACCGCTCAATATGGTGGAGGAATCGGTGCGAATCCCAATGATCCTCAACCATCCCAGCCATTTCTTCCCAAAACAGCGGCGACCTGAATTTGTGGACCACACAGACCTCTTCCAAACCATTCTCGACTATGCCGGAATACCCTTTGAACCGGCCTTCCGAGTCAATAGGAACTACCCCGGACGCAGTTTTGCCTCCATCCTGACCAATGAGGATCCCCTGGAGGACTGGAAAGAGGAGCAAATCGGGGAATATGGCGACGTGCGCATGATCCGGGATGCCCATTATAAGCTGGTGCGCCGCTACCCGGAGGGTCCAAATGAGCTTTTTGACCTGAAAAACGACCCGCGAGAGATGGTTAATCTTTTCGATTTTCCAAAATACGAGCCGGTGATTGAATACCTGACCCGGAAATTGGACGCATTCTTTGAAAAATACGCCGATCCGGTAAAAAATGGGCTCAACGTGAAGATGCTGCCGCTTCATAATGGCAGCGAATCCTGGCGAGACCCACGAAACTTGCATTAAAATATAAGATAATCAATATAATAAAATACAATCAAAAGAAAGCTCGATTTGAAACTTTCTCGGTAATTATCCGTATATTGAAATGAACGTTAATTAAAAAAGCAATTAAGGAGATTTATCATGAATTTCGGTCTTAGTTTTTCATATATCTTTGATGACCAGGATTGGTTCAAAAAGATGCTCTTGCCCGCCCTCTGCCTGTTGATCCCGGTTGTAGGTTGGATGGTTACCGTTGGTTGGGCGCTCAAAGTGACCCGCAACGTGATTGATGGCGTGGAAAAGCCCCTCCCAGACATCGATTTCGGCAACGACATCCTGCGTGGGTTCTTTGCCTTCCTGATCTCATTCGTTTACAGCCTGCCTGTGACCTTGATCACCTCCATCGGCGGCTGGGTTGACGGCTGGCACATGTTCAATAATGACATGGCCATGTGGGGTTACGGCATCTTCGCCGGCGCATTCGGCCTGGTCGCCTTTGCGACCGGGTTGGTGACCAGCTTCCTGAGCCTGGGCGCTGTCGCAAATTACATCGCCAAAGATGACTTCGGTGCCGCCTTCCGGTTGGCTGAAGTCTGGAAACTGCTCATGAATAACATCGGTGATTGGGTGATTGTGGCCCTTGGCACGGTATTGGCCGTTGGCATCATCGGTCCTCTGGGTACTGTCGCATGTGTGATCGGCGTGATCCTGACCCTGACCTTTGGTGTGGCTGTGATGGGACATCTGATGGGCCAGGCAGTGGTTCGCAGCCAGCCCCCCGTCCAAGTTGTCGAAGAAAACGTTGAGTAAGGTAAAAAAACATATATTCAACCCCTTTCCGCAATGGAAAGGGGTTTTTTAATGCGGATTAATTGGTTTTTTTTCTAAGATCAAATAAATTTTAACCTATCCAATGGTATAACTAGGGCATCAACAATTCATCCGCCAATGCTATCAGGGGCGAAACCAACCAAGGGGTAATATCATGAACGTAAAATTGGGTTTGACTTTTATCTTCAAAGATGAGTATTGGTTTAAAAAGATAACACTACCGGCCATTTGCATCCTGATCCCCCTCATCGGCCAGGTAGTAGTTGCTGGGTGGTCTCTGAAAATTGCCAAAAATGTCATAGACGGCATCGAAGAACCTCTCCCCGATTTAGATTTTGTTGAAGATTTGAAGAGGGGTTTCTTTTTTTTGGCGATTCAAATTGTTTATAGTGTCCCAATATATTTGCTTCAATCCATAATCGTCTGGCTTTCCACGACGCTTATCCAAAATGTTTCAATGTCAATAGATGAAATGAGCGCCTTGACATTATTTTCTTTCATTTTTTACGGCATTATTTTAATATTCTTCATGATATGTGCCCAAATCGCCCAAATGAATTTCATTACAAAGAATGACCTTACAGCAGCCTTTAAACTGAAAGAAATTTGGCACCTTTTCACAGCAAATCCCTTTGACTGGATTTTGGTATATGTGATTGGAACCTTGTTATTTTTCATTCTCAGTCCGTTGGGATTACTGGCCTGTATCATAGGCCTTTTCTTTACCATAACCTACATCTCAGCTGTGACCAGCCACCTGACGGGACAGGCATACCTTCGTAGTGTTCAAAAAGGGCAATTGTCAGCAAATCTGCCCGAATAACATCTACTGAACAGCCAATATCCCCTTATCCTATACGAATAAGGGGATATTTTTATTAATTTAGGGTGGAGACTTCCCCGTTTCCATAGAGCGAGTATTATTAAAGCAGTTATTTACTGGTGATCGCCCAAATAAAGGCCTACTTTCCAATGAATCCAACTAAAATTGAACGCAAAACCGTCCATGCCATGATCGGGATTTACTGCCGGGCCCACCACGACGGTGATCCGCTTTGCGAATCCTGTGCAGATTTGCAGACCTATGTGGATGAACGCCTGGATAAATGTCCTTTCGGATGGGAAAAACCCACCTGCAAGAACTGTAAAGTGCACTGTTACCAGCCTGAAATGCGCGGCCGCATCAAGGATGTGATGCGTTTTTCCGGGCCGAGGATGCTGTTTCGCCACCCCATCCTGACCCTTCGTCATCTCATCAGAGGCACAAAATCCTGATTATTACACCAGCTAGTTGAATCCCACCTGACAATCCATTAAAATAGAGAATGAAGCAGGTTAACCAACCGATCAACCTGTTCAATTCAGCTTTTTCTACCCAATATCCTTCCCCTGGCAACCACCCACAGGTAAAAACCTTCCCAACCGGTTGCCAATCCCACCCACCCGCTTCAAAAATCATCACCCTTTCAACCGGTTAACACCGGTCTTGTTGGGGGTAATTCATATGCATATAGGGGAAAGGAGATAGCCATGAAAAAGATCTTAATGGTGGCTGTACTGTTGATCCTTATTAGCGTTCTGAGTGCCTGCGTCCCCACCGAACCGCAGGATGTCCTGGCTTACTGCAAAGAAACCTATGAATCAGATTTCCCGGACTATCCTCCCGCCTTCATTGGTGCCTGTGTCGCCTTTTGGCAGTCCGAAAAACCCACAGCCTTCGTCTCGCTATGTGGTTCACCAGCCTTCCGCGCCGATTTGAACGCGGACCTGGGTTCGGATGTCCAAACCAGGACTGAATGCATTGCGCTGCTGCGCAGTCTGGAAGAATAAGGCTAAAAACGAACAAACCACTCGCTAATCGTTGACTGAAGACCTCGGTACGAGCATGATCGCGCCCACCGAGCAGACCGATTCGCAGAATCCGCAGCCAACACAGGCCAGCGGCACCTTGAGATACGGCAGCCCTTCGGTCAGTCTGCGAGCAGTAGGATCGTCCAGGTCCAAACAGCTCACCGGGCAGATGGTGAGGCACAAACCGCAGGATATACAGGTCCGATAATCAAATGTCGGCCGGTACCAGTCAGCCCGTTTCACCCGTTGGGCAATCGTGCCACTGGGTTCATTTACCGCGTTATAGGGGCAAACCCGCCCGCAAGTGCCGCAATCAATGCATTTTTGGGAGTCAATTTCGTGCACTTCTCGCCGAACGCCGCTGATGGCTTGCGTTGGGCAGTTGCGCACGCAGGCCTGGCAGCCCTGGCAGTCCTGGTTGATGGAATAGGCCATTTTTAGACCCCCTGCCCTTCCAATAAGCCGTCCAAACCGAGTTTTTTCACAGTTTCCGGCAGCGGATGGCCTGTTTCAGGGTCCCAACCGATCTCTTGCCAATAATTTTTCCGCATGGCCGTCAAATCCAGGCGATTATTCTTATTTGGTCCCTTGGTCAGAGGCGGAATGCCCAAAGCCCGGGCGCTGACCCGGATCTCAGCCGGCTGAACGCCGTGTTTGATATTGAACATCTGCCGCAGGGTTTGGATCCTGAGACCAATTTCGATGTATTCTTCGGGAGAAATGTCCCATCCGGTTGCCGCGTTGGTCCAATCGAACAGGGGCAAATGGTCCACGCCGAGAAAAGTCCCGAACATGCAAACACCCAAACTATTATAAAAGCTGGCATAGGCTGACATCAACACGGATTTCTGAGCAGAGGTCCGGTTGGCCTTGAACCCCTCCCGCTTACTGGAAAACAGCGGAGGTTTTGGCGCGCCAGGGATCGCCTTCCAAAGTTGGTACATGTCGTAATAAACAAAAGCGCCAGTAGTATGCCGGCCAGGGGTTGGTTCCACGCTGGCATGCAGCCCAAAACCGGGGTCCAGCCGGGGGTCATGCATGGCCAATTCTGATCCGCCTGCGGTGACAGCCGCTTCAGCGTCCTCAATATTGAGACGCTTCCGTGCTTCCTGCACCCCATCCGCCAAGAGGTCGCCAATCCCCTCTCGGGCGATCATCTTATGGATCAAGGCAATCAGGGCCTCGTCGTTCCCCCAATTGAGGGCCAAACCATCGGTATCCTCAAGGGTTAAGAGGCCTTTTTCATACCATTCGATCACGGCGGCAACCGTCCCACCTGCTGAGATGCTATCCATCCCCGCCCGGTTCAAAATGTCATTGACCTGCATCACCGTATCCCAATCCCCGTTGAGGATCATGCCGGAAAAGGCCAGGATGGTCTCATATTCCGGTTTATGGCTGGCCGGGATCAGGCCATTCGGACGCATCATGCCGCCGCAGCCCAGGGGACAGGCCAAACAGTGATATTTTTGAGATTCCCAATGTACAACGACCTTCGGAGAGACCTTGCGGGACTCCCGATCGGCAAAGTCTAATGGCGACCCAGCCCAGTTCTTGATCGGTGCATCCCCCCATTCGACCGAGGTTTGGTTCAATCCAGCCGTGCCCCACTTGCGCAGAATGCCTAAATAGAGCACGCCGATCATCCGCATACTCACCCAGGGGTTTCCCAGGGCCTTGCCCAGGAAAGACATCGCCCAGGCAGGCAGAGGGATGCGGAAACGGGCTAATTTAGCCGGTTTTTTACTGAGTTCGCGCATCCGGACGGGGTCAGCTGGCTGCACCATCTGCGCCCCGGTGAGCACCAGAGCCTTGAGGTTCTTGCTGCCCATCACGGCGCCCAGGCCGCTGCGGGCTGCCATCCGGCCAAAATCGTGGCTGATGCCTGCGATGCGGGATAACCGCTCACCGGCCGGTCCAATGCAGGCCACACCTGGTTTACGGTGTTCACCGTGACGCTCGCGCAGCGTCGACTCAGTCAACTCCGTATCCAACCCCCAGAGATCATCCGCCTCCCGCAACTCGGGGCCGCCGGGTCCAATGAAAAGGTAGACTGGATGAGATGACTGACCAGTGAAGAAAATGCCGTCATAGCCGCATTTCTTGATCGCCAGCGAGAAATAGCCGCCGCAGTTGGCATCACCCCAGGTGTTTGTCAGCGGGGATTTTCCAACAGCTATCCAGCGGCCGGTGAAAATGCTGGGCGTGCCGGTCAACAGGCCGGAGACAAATCCCAGCACATTTTCCGGTCCCAGCGGGTCCGCCCCGGCTGGAATCCGCCCATAGAGCAAGTGCGCAGCCAGGCCGATGCCGGAAAGATAGCGCTGATAGACCGAATCATCCAGGCATTCCTCGCGAAACGTCCCGGAGGTCAGATCCACCCATAGCACCTTTCCCATATAAGCTTTCATTGAAAATCCTTGAATTGCGGTAAACAACACCGCAACAGATAGACGCCGTCCGAACCGGACAGTATCCATTTCCGATATTTAAATGTGAAATCACACTTGTGTCTTTCGGCTCAACCTGATTATTCGCACAGTCCCGCGGCGATGATGGTTGAAACCAGTACAGGATAAATTATACACGCTCCGCCAGAAAGCATGAATGAACTAACAATATGCTTTTTTATTCCCCATTGATTCCCCAATATTTAGTTTATCCCCACTCTTCAGGCAAATGGATTGCAAAGCGGCAGACGGGATCCCCCTTCAGCACACTTTCAAGGACATCCGCCTGCAGGTTCTGACCAAAGATCACATCAAAGGGCTTTTTCACAAAGCCTGCTGAACATTGGCAGAAAGTTGGGCTTACGGTCAAGTTTGGCTTGCGGATGGATTCCTTGGCCCAGGGGCAGTGACAGAAGTGATAGCGCTTCTTTTCAGGGTCCGTTGCAGCCAAATATTCCTTGGCGTTATAGGGAATCTTGGTCTCATAGATCAGGTTCCCCTCGCGCACACCGCCGCCAATCTCCGGATTGCCCTCCACAAAAGCAATCACCTCATCGGTGATCTCCTGGCCAAAGAACAACTCGTTCCGTTCCTGATAACCGCGCAGTAAATCTACAAATTTCTCACCCCGATAGACCAGATAGCGGTCCATGTCCCCTTCACAAATATCATAAAAATCAGTCTTCTCGTCTGGGTAGTATTCATCCGGCAAATCCCGCAGGCAGTCCTGCAGCAGATCACGGGTTGTCGAGATCCCAAAGATCTCCTCCATTCGATCCATAATTTTGGCCGTGTAATGCGCTTTTTCATAACGTGAGAGTCCCAACGGCGGCAAAGGAAGGTTCTCAAAAATGCCATCCCGGAGGTCCTCCCCAACAGCATCCCCCAGCTTTGAATAGAGGTTATCCATGACTTCATAGCCATCCAGCAGATGGAAAATCGCCACGAAGAGCTCACGGTTATCAATCACCTTCGTGTAACGGACCAGAGCGAGCAGATTATCCATAGTATTTTCGCCGCGCTCGATCAGCCCATCCACCAACTCTTGTCCAGAGGTGTGGTTCAGGTCCTCCAGCGTCCATCCCGGCACTTGGCTTTGCAACTGCGCTTCTACCTTTCGGATAGCTTCAACCTGCTGATTCACGGTTTTCTCATCAAGCCCCCGAGCAACCAAATACTCACGAAATGCTTTTTCTTGCATTAAGCCCTCCCAATGATGTCCGATTTAATCTTAGGATACAATATTTTCAAACAATTTTCACCCCCCAAATGGCTGAAAGCCGCCCTCTTTTAGGACCGATTATTCAATTCTTTGGCAGAATCGGTGTGGTTGGTGGCCCTAAAATCACCGAAACAGGAAGAGTATGGACCCCTTCGAAAAACAATTACGACAGAAAATGATCGAGGTCACCAACCGACTTTCCTCGCGGGGATCGATTTGAGCAGCCGGGGGTAATCTCTCTGTGCGCCTGAATGACAAGGAACTGCTGGTCAACCCAACCGCCTGGCATATGAGGATCCTTTTCCGTTTGATTACCCGGCAAGCGATTTAACTTCGCTCTGGATCAGGTCACCCGATTCCATAGCGAGCTGCTCAAGGTCATAGTGGGACTGCAGGTTCATCCAAAATTCAGGGGAAATCCCAAAGTAGAAGCCTAGGCGAAACGCGGTATCGGCTGTGATGGCGCGCTTGCCGTGTACGATCTCATTGATCCGGCGGGGATCCACATTGATATCCTTCGCCAGCCGGTACTGCGAGATCTGCATCGGGGATAGGAACTCTTCCAGAAGGATCTCACCAGGGTTAATCCATTCATTTTCTGGATCAAGTTTCTTTATTTCGGCCATCATTTCCCCTTTGGCTTCCCCTTCAAGCCACTCCCCGTCAGGGTCAGCACGACGCGCTCATCGTCACCTATCTGGTCTTTCAGCCGCAGGTAGCCTGCAGAAGCCAGGGCGCTGGTCGGTTCAATGTAGTAGCCCTGATGGGCTAGAGTTTCCTGCGCGGCGGTGATTTCATCCTCCGAGACTGCCACAGCCGTGCCCCCACTCTCTTGCAAGGCCTGCAGGATGCGCTTATCGCGCACCGGTCGCGGGATCGAAGCCCCTTCTGCCAGGGTCAGTCCGGTTGGTTCAACCGCAGGGATATGGTCCAAGCCCGCTTCCCAGGCCCTCACGATCGGTGCGACCCGTTCCGCCTGTACAGCCACCAGATGCGGCAGCTTTTCAATCAATCCGGCTGCCAATAACTGTGAGAAACCAAAATACAACCCCAGAAACTGCCCACCTTGCGCGGCTGGCAGGATGAACCAATCCGGCACGCTATGACCCAACTGCTCCCAGATTTCATAGGCCGCTGTGGTCTGCCCGGCCAGATAAGCTGGATTATAAGCATGTGAGGCATAAGCCCGACCCGGCCTGAGGGAAGCCTGCACAGCATCCGCCGCAGCCTGGCGCGGACCAGGGACGGGCGTTACCGTGGTACCATAGACCGCAATCTGCCGGATCTTGGCCGGTGAGGTGGTGGCGGGGACAAAAACCTCCGCTTCCAAATCAAACCGCGCGGCGTGCGCGGCCAGTGAAGCCCCGGCATTACCCGAGGAATCCTCCGCCAGTGAGCTTGCCCCCATCGCGGCCAGTTGATTTACCATAGCATTCACCCCCCGGTCCTTAAACGACCCGGAGGGTGAGAGAAATTCAAGTTTAAGTTGTACTTCGCGTCCACCAATGCTGACCGGGACCAGAGGGGTCCAGCCAACGCCCATTACCCGTAAGGGTTGGTGAACGTCCAGAGGCAAGAGGTCGCCATAGCGCCAGATGCTGTAATCTGTCGGAATTATCCGACCGGAATCAAATCCGGATGGAAAAACAGGCTCCCAGGCGCCACCACAGTCACAACGCCAGCTTTCAAGGGTAAATTCAGCATTGGTACCGCAGTCATTACAGCGGACACGCATCAGCCGCCTCCTAGAGCAGGGTCAGATCGGAGAGGAAACTCGTCCCGATCAGGGGCGGTTCCAGCATGAAGTTCTCGGCAATCGTCGCACCCACATCCGCAAATGTCTTGCGAATGCCGAGGTTCACGCCCCGCACCTGCGGGCCAAAAACCAATAACGGCACATATTCACGGGAATGGTCTGTGCTCTCGGTGGTCGGGTCCACGCCGTGGTCGGCGGCCACAATCACCAGGTCATCCGGCCCCATCCGCTCTTTAATCGCCGGGATGGCGTCATCAAAACCCTTCAAGGCACCATAATAGCCCTGCGGGTCGTTGCGATGGCCGAAGATCATGTCAAATTCGATCAGGTTGACGAAAAGCAGCCCGTGGAAGGGTTCTTCCAAACACTTAAGGGTCGCTTCGATGCTTTCTTTGTTGCCTAGGGTGTGATTCTTGCGAGTGATGCCGCGATGGACGAAGATGTCGTCAATCTTCCCTACTGACCAGACATCCATATCCGCCTTGTAGAGCTTATCCAAAATGGTGTCCGTTTCAGGGGCGCGGGCATAATCGCGACGGTTTTCGGTGCGCTTGAAGTTACTGGCATTGGTGCCCACAAATGGCCGGGCAATTACCCGCCCCACCCCGTGCTTGCCCTTGAGGATATCTCGGGCGGTCAGGCAGATCTTATAAAGTTCCGGCACGGGAATCACATCCTCGTGCGCAGCGACCTGGAAGACGCTGTCAGCGGAAGTGTAGATAATCGGTTTGCCGGTGCGCACATGCTCCTCGCCCAGTTTCTCGAGGATCACAGTGCCTGAAGAGGCATAATTGCCCAGGGTGCCGCGGCCGATCCGTTTCTCAAATTCATCCATGATCTCAGGCGGGAATCCATTGGGATAAGTCGGAGATGGTTCCGGCAGATAGATGCCCATCATTTCCCAGTGACCCTGGATGGTGTCTTTACCGGCGGAATAAGGCTGCATTTTTCCGTAACCGCCCTGGGGGTGATCCGTTGGGGGAACACCCTCAATCGGTATCACGTTACCGAGGCCAATTGCGCCCATATTGGGCAGACTGATCCCACCCAACACCCGAGCAACATTGCCAATGGAATTGCTGCCGACATCGCCATAATCCGCGGCATCTGGCGCCTCGCCAATGCCCACGCCGTCCAAAACAATAACCGTTATTCGTTTAAACACAGGACCTCCTGTAGTAGTTTAGAAGCTATTAATATTGACCTTTATTGTACTAAATTCCAGGGTCGGATACCAAACCTGGAAACCAAATGAAAACATCGCATAAAGGCTATTGACAAACCTCAATAATTAAGTTATCTTAGTTATATATTAGTTTGTGATACAAACTATTCTTTAGGAGAGTTAATATGAATAACAAAAATAACCTCAATAAAAGTGATCTGCGACGCAGGCTTCTTCTGCTTTATCACCAGGATGGCATTCTGGACCTTGTTGTCGGGAGCTGCCTCGCCCTGCTAACCCTGGTGATGGCGTTTGATCAAGGCGCCTTTATCGGCCTGATCGGCATCCCAGCGATCTTCTACATCCCGTTCAAAGACCAAATTGCCCTGCCGAGGATCGGGTTGATCCGGTTCGATAAACCTTCCAAGAACCAGGCCCGCCTAACATTGGTCGCTATCTTTGGAGTCATCGCCTTGTTCGCATTCGTCCTGATCTTCATTCTTTTGCCTGAATCCGGCGGCTCGATTAGGACACTGTTGGCTCAAAATGAGATTCTGATCTTTGCCTTGCTTCTGGCTGGGGTGCTATTCCTCATCGGGTTGCTGATGCACAACCAACGCTTCCTGCTCTACGCGGTGATCAGCCTGGCATTCATTGGTCTGGCTGCCTGGCAGGGGTTACGGATGTGGATCCCCGTGGCTGGGTGCGCATTAATCATCCTCGTAACCGGCACCGGCCTACTGATCAGGTTCCGCCATCAATTCCCCAAACAAGACGGCGAGTAACCATAATGAAAAACCAAAGCCCCCTTTTCGATGTCCTTTTGATGACGGCCGAGATTGATAAAACCGTCCATGAACCAGCCCGGTTGATGATCCTTTCGATGCTCAACGTGGTAGACAGCGCAGATTTCACCTTTCTGCTCCATCAAACCGGGTTGACCCGGGGCAATTTCTCAACCCACATCAGGAAGCTGGAAGAAGCGGCCTATGTGGCCGTGAAAAAGGAATTTGTGGATAACAAACCGCTGACAACCTACTCAATCACCGAAGCGGGCCGGCAGGCGCTTAGCGATTACCGAAAGCTGATGGAAAAGATCCTAATAGCGCTGGAATAAGCAGCGCCTGGTCGCAATTCGATGTTCATTTACCGCCCTCATCACACGCCAAATGCACTTTACTTTTCTGATGTCAATCCCGCCCATCCCCATTATAATGAAACCAACATCGCACTTCAGTAAAGGAAGGCAGACATCATGCTCAAAGTGACCGTGATCGGGGGCGGCTCAACGTATACCCCGGAACTTCTCAATGGCTTTATCGAGCGCGAGGCGGATTTCCCCCTCGATGAGCTCTGGCTGATGGATATTGACTCTGATCGGCTGGCAGTTGTCGGCGGCTTTGCCCAAAGGATGGCTGAGGCGCGGCAGGCCTCCTTCAAAGTCATCCTCAGCACCGACCAAAAAGAAGCCATCCGGGACGCCTCCTATGTAATCACCCAGCTTCGGGTTGGCCAGATGGCTGCCAGGCGGGAGGACGAATATCTCGGCCGGCGGCACAGCCTGATCGGGCAGGAGACCACCGGCGTGGGTGGGATGGCCAAAGCTCTGCGTACGATCCCCGTGGTGCTGGATGTTGCCCGGGATATCGAAGAGGTTGCACCCGGAGCACTCCTGGTCAATTTTGCCAACCCCTCCGGCCTGGTGACCGAAGCGCTCTTCCGTTATGCACCCGATGTGGAGTCTATGGGGGTCTGCAACGTCTCCCTCACCACCAAAATGGCCTTTCTGGAGAAAATAGAAGCCGCACTGGGTGAAAAGGTCGATCCCCAGCAGGCCCGGCTGAAAGTTCTGGGACTGAACCACCTCACCTGGTTCTACGGATTTGAAGTGAACGGCCAGGACCTTTGGCCGCAGATCATGGACGGCATCCTGGCTGAGGCGGGCGACCCTGAGGAAATCCCCTTTGACCGGGATACCCTCCAATCGCTGCAGATGCTGCCCAATTATTATCTCAAATACTATTACTACACGAAAGAAATGCTGGTAGAGCAGGAAAAATGGCCGCCATCGCGGGCAGAAGAAGTACTCCAGATTGAAGCAGACCTGCTGGCCCAATATCGTGATCCGGCGCGGACTGAACCCCCAGCCGACCTTATGAAACGCGGCGGAGCCTATTATTCCACCGTAGCGACCCAGCTCCTTAACGCTCATTACAACGATCTTGATGAGGTCCATGTGGTCGATGTGCGTCATAACGGCGCAGTGGCCGGATGGGATCCAGATTGGGTGTTGGAACTGCCCTGCAGGGTGAACGCCCGCGGTATCCAGCCCCTCTCGGCGGATCCCTTGCCCCCGGTCTGCAGCGGCCTGATCGCCCAGGTCAAAGCCTATGAAATCCTCATCGCCCAGGCCGCCGTAACCGGTGACCGCAACACGGCCTATCAGGCCCTGCTTGCGCATCCTCTCGGCCCCGCGGCGGACCAAGTCAGCGCGGTGCTGGATGATCTGCTTGAGACCAATCAACCCTATCTGCCCGCCTTCTTCAAGTGAACCGGAGGACCCTTGCGCCCAACTGATTCTTCCAAACGGTATTTCCTCGGTGTGGATGTCGGCAACACCAAAACACATGCTCTGATTGCGGCCCTGAATGGTGAAGTAAGGGGCTTTGCTGAGATCGGCTGCGGGAGCTATGAAGTCCTTGGCCCGCAAGGTTATGCTGACGCGCTGCGGCAGGTCACCGACCTGGCCTTGAAGGATGCCGGGATCAGCCAGGCGGAAATCGCCGGGATGGGATTTGGGGTAGCCGGGTATGACTGGCCTTCGGAGCGGGAGATCGTCGCCCAGGGAATTGACGCTCTCGGGATTGATGCGCCCTATGAATTTGTGAATGATGTGGAAATTGGCCTGATCGCCGGCTCAAAAAGTGGCTGGGGCGTCGCTGTGGACGCAGGCACGGGTAATAACGTGCGCGGCCGGGATGATAACGGGCGGATTGGACGGATCACGGGCAACAGCGTGCATTTTGGTGAATTTGGCGGCGGGGGCGAACTGATCTGGCGCGCTGTCAGCGCGGTGAGTTACGCCTGGACCCAACGCGGTCCGCAGACCGCCCTGACCGAGGCCTTCCTGCAAGTGACGGGACTTGAAACCGTGGATAAGCTGCTTGAAGAACTGGCCATGCGGCGCATTCACTCCTCCCCCGAGCTGGCTAAGGCCATTTTCCAGGTTGCAGCCGAAGGTGATCCAATAGCCCAGGAAGTGATCCACTGGAACGCGCAGGAACTGGCGGAGAGCACCAAGGCTGTCATCCGCCAGCTCGATTTGCAAAATAAGGTTTTTGATGTTGTCCTGATCGGCAGCCTGTTCAAGACTGGAGAAATCTATATCAGCCCCTTCCGGGAGCATTTGCAGGCCTTTGCCCCCGGTGCGGAATTGGTGCAATTAAGTGTCCCACCGGTGGTCGGGGCTGTCCTGCTGGGTGCCGAAGCCGCAGGGGTTAATGCAAGGGCTATCCGAGAGAAATTGATCCAATCGACTGAAGAACGGCTCACATCGTAGCGTTTTTCATCTTCTGCCTGAAAATCACAATCGCAATCGCCATGATCATGGCGGCATAGCCGATCACCCACAATAAATGGGGCATGATCTGGCTGAAATTGCCTTCCAGGGCGGCTTTACCCGCGTCCACAGCATGAGCGAAGGGTAACAAATAAGCAATCTTCTTAAAGGCCCCACCCACAAGGTCCAGGTCAAACCAGGTGCCGGAGAACCAAGCACTCAGGTTGGTCAGCAACGCACCGCAGATCCCACCAACCTGCTTATCGTTCAGCACCGTCCCGGCCAGTAAACCGATAGCGATAAAAAGCAGCGCGGTTGGGATTAGTGTCACCAGGAACAACAACAGGCGCAGACTCGGTTCTAGGCCAAAGATCAACGCCGCACCCAGGCAGATCATGCTCTGCACCAATGCCAGGGGGATCAATGGAAGCACGTACCCAAAGATGAAATTCGAGGCCGAAAGGGGGGAAGCCATCAAACGGATCAGGAAGGACGTTCCCCGGTCTTTGGCAATCAACATCCCGGAGAAAAGCGAGATGAAAGACAGCCCAAAGACGGCCATCCCTGGGGCAAGGGTGTTGATCGGGAAGATCGGCTGGGGCAAGTTGGCCTGAATGGCTGAGAGCAGGAACAGCACTACCAGCGGGAACCCCAGGGCAAAAGCCAGGTTCAGGGGATCGCGCAGGATTTCCTTTCGGTTACGGGTTGCAAATATGGTTGATCTCATCATCTCAGCCCTCCATTCCGGCTGCCAGCGCGATAAAAGCGTCTTCGAAAGTCTTCGATTCAGTTTGCGCCTTCAATTCCTCAACGGTACCCACCGCTTTCAAGTGTCCATGCGCCAGAACGCCGATCCGATCAGAAAGAGCTTCGGTCTCTTCCATATAATGGGTGGTCATGATCATGGTGGTCTTTTCTTTCAACATCTCAATCACCTTCCAGAGTTCCCGCCGGGCCAGCACGTCAAGGCCGAGGGTGGGTTCATCCAGGAAGAGAATTTGCGGGTCCGAGATCAGGGCCATAGCGATACTCAACCGCCGCTGCATCCCGCCCGAGAGGGTCTTAGCCCGCTTGCGCGCTTCCGCCTGCAGGGAGAATTCCACGATCATCTCCTCTGCTTTTTCACGTGCAGCCTCCTTCTTGTGACCATAGATCCCCGCGATCATCTCCAGGTTTTCCCGCACGGAGAGATTCGGCGCCACGGCCGTCTCCTGGGGGGAGATATTAATCTTGGTCTTCACCGCCATGGGGTCCTTCACGATACTGTCGCCCAGCAGGAGCGCATCTCCCGAGGTCGGGGTGAGGACGCAGGAGAGCATCTTAATTGTGGTGGTCTTACCCGCGCCGTTGACACCCAGGAGTGAAAACAGCTCCCCCTGGCGGATATCCAGGCTCAGGTGATCCACTGCCAACACATCCTTATATCGTTTGGTTAATTCTTTAATTTCTATTGCATTCATTTATTTCTCATTTTCCTTATTCACTTTCCATATAAAGCGGAACAAATCCGCGATAGGCATCCGTCATCAATTCACTGATCAACTCATCGCCCAAATCTAAATAGGAGGTTGCCAACATCGTGGCAATCCCATGCACAAACACCCACATATCCAGGTGAAAACGGGAGGCCTTTTCGCGGTCCAGTCCGGTGGCTGACATGATCCGCTCCACAGCGACGTCGAAGCTGTGATCCTCCTCAACCTGCACTTCCCCGGTCCGATCGCGCATGAACAGGGTCTTGAACAGTTCTCGTTCATCCCGGGCGAAATGGATATAGGCAAGGCCGGTGGCTTTATAAGGCGGGACATCCTCCGTGTTGAGTTGCGCGTCGAAATAGTTGTTATAAGCGGTGCTGATCCGGACCATCACTGCAGCCCTAAGGTCATCCATCGAATCAAACACCCTGAAAATCGGCTGGGTGGAGCACTTCAACTCGCTGGCAATCGCCCGTGCATTGAGGGCTAGCATCCCCCCCTGCCGGACCAGCTCGAACGCGGCCTCAATCACAGCATCCTGAGTTATTTTCACTTTTGGCGGCATCAGACCCTCCAAATAATAACACTTGTTACATAACGGATGTTATTTTATCAAGTTAATCAATTTCATGCAAGTGAAAATCCACCCAGTTCACCTAACAAATTCGCTCTGACCCAAGACAAATCCGCCAGGGTTTGATAGAATCAACCTAATATAACCTCACCAAATCGTGCCTGGGCCAAAACTCACCTTCACCCCGGGCGCAAGGAGATTTCATGTCACAACTAGCTGTTTTAGGGGGCTCCCCCATCCGAACCGAAGCCTATCCTGTCTGGCCCGTCTGGGACCAGCGTGATATTGATGCCGTAACACGCACAGTCAAATCCGGCCGCTGGGGTGGTTTTCCCTACCCCGGGCCAAACACTGCTGCGTTTTCTGAGAAGTTTGCGGAACTGCAGGGCGGCGGCACAGCCGTCACGATGATGAACGGCACCATCACCATGGAAGTGGCTCTGCGCGCGGCTGGGATCGGTTGGGGTGATGAGGTGATCGTCCCTGCCTACACCTTCCAGGCCACCGCAGCAGCGCCAATGGCTGCCGGCGCGATCCCAGTGATTGTGGATATCCACCCAGATACCCTCTGCACGGATCCCGCGGCAGTAGAAGCCGCCATCACGCCCAAGACTAAAGCCATCATCGTCGTGCATCTGGCAGCCCAGGTGACCGATATGGACGCGATCACGGCAATCGCCCAAAAGCACAACCTGATCGTGATTGAAGACGCTGCCCATGCCCACGGTGCAGAATGGCGCGGTAAGGGCGTTGGGTTATGGGGCGATTTCGGCTCTTTCAGCCTGCAGTCCGCCAAGTCACTGACCACCGGTGAAGGTGGTGTGCTCCTGATAAAAGATCCCCACCTGGCCCAACGTGCAGCCAGCATTATCGACTGCGGCCGCCCGAAAGACCCTGAGGGCGTGGAATTCACAATGGGCCAGAATTATCGCTGGTCCGAGCTGCATGCCGCCCTGGGGCTGGTTGCCCTGGAAAGGTTCCCCGAACAGTTTGAAGAGCGCTCAGCGATGGCGGATTACCTCGAAGAAGGCCTCAGCGATATCCCTGGCATCAGCCTGCTTAAACGAGACCTGCGGCAAACCCGTCGCAGCCTTTACCGCTATATTTTTAAAATTGATCCCGATTTCTTCGGCGTCCGGCATGATACCTTCTGCCAGGCACTTTCCGCTGAGGGCATCCCGGTGGATACCGGTTATCCGGTGATGAGCCGTTATGACCTTTTCCAACCCTACCTCTCCCACCTGGCTGTACCCTCTGCATTCCCAGAATACTTCCAGTTCGACCAGATGTCCTTCCCCGTCACCGAACAGGCCGCCGAAGTGACTTCAGTCTGGATGGGCGAATCGATCTTCCGGGCAGGCCGCAAGGGCATTGATGATCTCGTGGCAGGTGTGCAAAAGCTGGTGGAACATCGGGATGCATTATCCCAGATCACAAAAACTGACTGACGCTTGATGAATAAAGCCACTCGCATCCTCGTTCTGACACTGGTGCTATATGCCGCCCTGCTGACCAGTCTGCATGGGCTGTCTGAATACCATCAGGGGGCATCCCCCACCAATGGAATTTCGATCCATGCGATCGGCGCGCCTTGCGAGCCGGACCTGGTCTGGCATGCCTGCTTTCCCGCCCTGACGATCTTCGGAACCTACGACACTGCAGGGTTGATGACCCTGATCCTGACCGGGTTGCTGATCGCGCGGAGCATCCGACCAATGAAAAAAGCCCGTCAAGGCTTGTTGCTGATCCTGCTGGGTGGTTTATTATTTATATCAGGCGGGGGTTTCATCGCCTTCTTCATTGTCCTGGTTGCAGGCACAGCCGCTTTCTTTAAACCAAAAGGCAAGCAAGGTGAAATCAGCCCTTTTTCCCAGAAGATGGCAAATGGCTGGCCGTGGCTCTTGGTGATTTATTTACTCATCGTGGGGTTGGAAGCGCTGCTGGGGGCTTTCAATAACGAGCTGGCCAGCCAACTCAGCGGAATCCTGCTCCCAATCGAATTCACCATCCTGATCCTTGCCGCCGTTGCCGCTCATGCCTGGGATTTAATTCAAAACGAATCAAAACCGTAGTGGATGTAGGTCATGTGCCGCACAGCGCACGTGACAAGATATATCTCTCACGAATCACCCCATCCCGCCTATGGCACCCTTCCCCTCCAAAAGGGGAAGGGTATGGAACCTAAATAAAACCTCATGAGCGGAGGGGGTCCGCTGTTAGTACCTCATTGCACAACCGTCTTCAAGGAGCGAAGCGACGAAGCCCCTGGAGTGAAACGGAACACCCAAAGCGTTAGCGAGAGGGTGCATGAAGCGGTAGCGGAGGGGGTTCGCTGTTAGTACCCCATTGCACAACCGTCTTCAAGGAGCGAAGCGACGAAGCCCCCTTTGTGGCCTTTTCACAAAGGGGGTACTAATCAATACCCCATCGCGTATCCATCCTTGCGCGCATCCGACCCACCTGTGATCACACCGCTCTGCGGGTCACGTATGAGGATCTGTCCCCCGCCAAACATCGCCCTTTCCCGTCCACTCACCGGTGAAATCTTGTGTCCTATGTGGCGTAAGGCGGCCATCTCATCAAAGCTGAAACCTTTTTCCAGATACACCTCGCCCCCGGGGTCTGCCGCGCCCACACCCCCGCCGGCATCCACATCCAGACAGAACCGAGACATATCAAGCGCTTGCTGGGGGTTCATCTCGAGATCCACCAGGTTGGAAAGCGCTTGCAAATGCGCCTGGGGCTGCATGAAGCCGCCCATGATCCCAAAACTGGCGTAAAGTTCACTCCCTTTGGTGATCATCCCGGGAATAATGGTATGGTAAGGCCGCTTGCCGCCCGCCAGCGCGTTTGGATGCTCCGGGTCCAGGCTAAAAAGCGCAGCCCGGTTCTGCAGAAAGACCCCCGTCCCAGGAACGACCAATCCGGTTCCGCCGCCCATATAGAGACTGTTGATGAAAGAGCAGGCATTCCCCTGTCCATCCACCGCGCTCATATAGACCGTGTCCTCCCCCACCGGTTGGATCCCCGTCTGCAAATGTGGGATAGCCTTATCCCAGCTGATCATCTCCCGGCGGGAGTCGATATAACGCTCGGAAAACAGCTCAGCCATGGGAATAGCGTCAAAATGGGGATCACTCACCCACTGCAACGCCTCGGTGAATCCCAACCGCATGCACTCGATCAGGGTATGGGTGCGCTGGACGGGGTCCATTCCAGCCAGGTCAAAGCCATCTGCGATTCGGGCGGCCATCACAGCAGCCAGCCCCTGCCCATTCGGCGGGCATTCATATAACCGCACCTCGTGGTAATCGGCATAGATCGGTTCGACCCATTCCGCATCGAAGCCATGCAGGTCCTCAGACGTGAGCCAGCCCCCATAGCGTTGGACGTGTGAGCTCAATTTATCCGCAAAGTCACCCTCATAGATAAAATCCTTCCCCTCTTCAGAAATCCCCATCATGGTTTCGCCTAAAGTGGGTAATGTAACCATCTCCCCGACTGCAGGGGCCCTTCCCTCCAGCAGGAACTCCTTCCCGCTAGGCTGTGGCGGACCGGACCGCTGGAGGTGAAGGGGCAAGCTCTCATCCACAGTATCCCGCAGTAACCGGGAGGCCATCAGCTGCCAGCCAGAACCAATCCATTCCGTCACCGGATAGCCCTCAAACGCATAGCGAATGGCCGGTTTGAGAACGTCCGCCAAGGTCATGGTGCCGAAGCGTGCCAGAAGCGCAGACCAACCCGCCACGGTTCCCGGCACGCTGACCGCCGGCCCCATGAAGAGAGGCATTTGGGTATAACCCATTTTTCGGATGGTATCAATCGAGGATGCCTTTGCTGCCGGACCGCTCCCATTGAGAGCATAGACCTTCTTGGTTTTCGCATCCCAATAGAGGGCGAAACAATCCCCACCGATTCCGGTTGAGAAGGGCTCCACCACATTCAACGCGGCGGCCATCGCAATGGCGGCATCGGCAGCATTGCCGCCTGCTCGCAGCATATCCAAACCCGCCAGCGTTGCCAGCGGCTGACTCGATGCGGCCATTCCGCGGGAGGAAAGAACGTTACTGCGCCGGGATCGGAACTCAAAATCGTAATTCATTTGCCAGACTCCTGTTGATAGGATATGCTCATTTTTCGATTATACATGAAGCCGATGAATAGCACTCATTAATCGATTCTAGTTACACCAATTATTCGCAAAAATACGCGTTATAATCCAGAAGTTATGACGATTCAAAACCAAGCCCAAATGGAAAACCTCCGCCAATTCTTTGAGGACCTTTCCGTTGAATGGGATAACCACCAACCCACCGGCCGGGACCAGTTGCTCCATGAGCTGCTGGCACCCTATGACCCCTTTTTTAGCCAATGCCGCTCCATATTGGAAGTCGGCACCGGCACCGGTGCACTGATCCCAATCCTACGCCAACGCTATCCGGACATCAACCTGGTTTCGATGGACATCGCCCATCGGATGCTGACCAAGGCCGGTAATCGCCACCCAAGCGCCGCCCTGATCCAGGCAGATATCCATCATTTACCCATCGCTGCGGGTCAATTTGACGGCCTGATCTGCCATAACGCCTTGCCCCACTTCTGGTGGATGCAAGATGCACTGGCGGAGATGAAAAAGGTTCTCAGAGCTCCCGGCCACCTGCTGATCTTTCATGACATAAGCCGTGAGCACGTAAATGCCATCCATCAAAAGGCGCACAACCCCATTATCCATGATGACCTCCTGCCGGAAGGACTGCAGTTGGCCAAAATGCTCAAATCGACAGGCTTCCTGCCCCTGCAGGTCACCGATCAGAACGACCGCTACATAATCTATGCGAATTTGTCGCAGACTCGCTAAGATAAAACACCCATCTCAAGAAGAAAATTGTTTTAGCCCCCATAGCCGATCATTTTACCATTCATCACATGATTTCCTGATGAAACACATTTGTAATCCGCTGTTTAGCTTAAAAATATTGATGCTTTTTTTAAAATCGTATAAAATGAAATTCTAAACCGTCCGCTATTTTTCCATTGGTAAATCGAAAGGCAAATAATGAAATCACTCAAACCCATTCTTTTCGTTATTGTTTTTTTTAGTTTAATAAGCGCAGCTTGTCTCGTCTCGGGAACAACTGAAAATCCCCCTGCAACCGAGTCTGTAGAGCCAGTCACGCAGGAAGTGATCGTCGTTACAGCCACACAAGCTGTCGTCCCCCCTACGGCAGAACCCACAGAAGACGTTGTTCAACCCACCATCGAAGAACCGGTCTCACAAGAATCACCGGCTTATTTCACTGAAGAATTCGAAGGTGATACCGATGATTGGAGCTGGTTCCTCACCTCCGGCAATGAAAATGATATGGATCTCTATACCGAAGATGGCTATCTTGTTTTTGAACTGAACGGTGAAGAGCAATATGTTTATGTCGTATACGATCCCTATACCTATTCCGATGTCGGCATCGAAATTAGAGCAGAAAACCGTGGAATGAATACCAATAACGTTAGCCTGATCTGCAATTATTCCGACCGATACGGCTGGTATGAATTCAGCATCACCAATGGCGGCATGTTCTATATCTATGCGTATTCTGAAATTGATGGTGGCTATTATCTTTTAGGCAGCGGCGGTTCAACCAATGTTGTGATGGGTCGCGGTGTTAACACCTATGCAGCAACCTGCGATGGCAATGACCTGACCCTCTACATCAATGGCGTTCGGGAATATGAGTTGACCGATAATAAATACAATCTCAATGAAGGTCAAGTTGGTTTCGGCGTTTCCTCCTTCGATGTCCTGCCTATCATTGTGAATGTTGATTACGTGGCAATCTACTAATAATGATCGCCCAGCCATCACGGTGAGGATCTAATCTGAGATAAACTCGGAAGTGTCTTTCACCAATAATTCTTTTTGAACACAATTGCCACAGAGATGATTTAAGTGTCATCTCTGTGGTTCTTTAAAAGCAATGGTATGCTAGGAGAAAAGGTCACGGCGCCAGGAGAAGACCAGAATGGCTCACACCAGAAAGAAACTCAGAAAATTACCCGGCTGGATCGGGATCGGAATCATCACCCTGCTCAATACCATCTGGCTTTATTGGGGGCTGGGGGAAGCGTTCTATGAGGGTTGGGGCGTACCCGACACCCCCTGGTTCCTCTTCCTCAGCATTGCAGCAGTTGCCATCCTTTTCAGCCTGGCAGCCATCCGCTGGCCCTATGTCGGCGGCGGCATCCTGATCGCAGCCGGAATCGCTTTTGCAGTTTGGTGGCTGGTACCCGGTATCCAATCCGGCTTCTACAGCCTCGGGATTGCGCTCGAGCGGCTGTTACTCTCAGGCGGGTTCACGCTGGTTGGCGCGCTGTTCATCCTCGACGCTAAGATCAACCCCCGCCCGACCGAAGACGACCGCCCCTGGGTGAAGAAACACCTCCGAACCCTGCTGGCAGTTGGCATCCCCCTGCTCACGGGGCTGGTAGTGGCAGCCTACAACCTCCCCACTGTGCTGACGCGCGTGGATGATGGCGACCGGTCTGCCAGACTGATCGAAGGGAACGGTGTGGCACTCATTTGGGCACCAAAAGGCCCCGGTTGGAACCTGAAGCGAGACTTTGGGGGCTATCCCAGCTGGCGGTCACTGGCAACCTATGGCCTGGAAGTGCAGGGGCTGGAGACGGACATCAACGCCACTGAAGCGGACATGGCTGCCACCAGCGTTTGTGTTTATCTTTCTGAGGATGGCAAAATCCTAATGAACGAGCCTCAATACATCTGGCGGATGCCAACCGTGGACGAAATTGCGCGCTCACTCAGCCGGCATGGCGTCAACGCCGGCTGTACCTGGGATGGCGAGACCGGCCGAATGGATTGCGACCTGACGCCCGATAAGGAAACCCCGCTCTGGGCGCCGGACGAACCCCCGGTATATTTCTGGACCGCCAATGCTTATGATGATGAGGACGCCTATTACGTCAGCTACACCGGCTTTGTCTCACATCAGCCTAAGACCTGGGGCAACCCCCGCCATGGCTACCGCTGTGTGCGGGATCCATGACAGGGGCTGTCGAATTCAATCAAAAAAACCTGGCATCAAACTTGCCAGGTTTTTTGTTACCAACTAGGCCCTCCCTAAAATTTGAACCTAGTCAGCCTTTTTCGATAAAATCTCATTGACTACTTTCAGTCGGTTTTCCAGCCAGGTCTTTTCAGCTTGCGCAGGGTCGGCGTCGTTCACAAACCCCCGACCCATACCAACGCCAATGCCGAAACCACGGCCGCGTCCACGCCGTCCCCGGCCAAAACCAAAGGTCCGACTGCCGCGCTGCGCTGTTCCATTCCCACAAGGGCCTAATCCCCTGCCGGTTGGGCCTGAACCCTCAGGCCCCGTACCATCTTGATATGGCATATCAATATCCTTTCATTCGGATCATCTAATAGTAGAGTGTTATTCTGATTCAACGATCTCCAGGAGCGCGTTGATCTTCTGACAGGTCTCTTGAAGAGACTTTTCCGCCCGCTTGAGCGCGGCCCGGCCTTCATCCGTGAGCACATAGACCCGCCGTGGCGGACCCTGGGTGCCTTCCGAATCCCAATCGCTTTTCACCAGGCCGATTTCTTCGAAATCTCGCAAGACCCGGTAGATCGCGCTGGGGTTTGCGCCACCCAGTCCTAAATAATCCAGCCGTTCCAACAAGGCATAACCATGCTGAGGCTCTTTGGAGAGGAAAGCCAACAATGCCGGCTCTATCAGGCGAACATCCATTAGAGAGCGATCACCCATCCAGCGCCTGCCGCGCCCGGGCCTGCGCCCTCTGCCCCCACCGGGGCCGTGAATACCATCACGATTTAAATTGTGGTGCATATCTTTATTCTCCTTTCAGCTATATTATACATATCTATTGTCATTTTGTCTATAGTGTGGGATAATATTGATAAAATAGTAATACAAAGGAGAAACACAATATGATCCTCTTCATTACAGCCCAGGGACAAACCTTGGAAGACCGCTTCAACACCAAGTTCGGACGCACCCCCTGGTTCATCCGATTCGATTCCGAATCCGATGAGTGGGAAGCGTTTGAAAACAATGCCACCGCCCAGGCCCACGGCGCAGGTGTGGCAGCCGGGCAATTCTTGATTGATCACGGCGCTCAGACAGTCATCAGCGGCCATTTTGGTCCCAATGCTTATCAAGCCCTCTCAGCGGCAGGTATCCCGATGCTGGTCCAGACCGATGATACAAAATCGGTCCAGGAGGTTATTGACCTTTGGCGGGCAGAAAAGCTGGAAACCGCACATTAAAGGACATCCCGAATGAAAATCGCAGTCGCAAGCGGCAAAGGCGGCACGGGCAAGACGATGGTATCCACCAGCCTGGCAGCCAGCCTAAACGGGCAAACATCACTCTCCTTCCTGGATTGTGACGTGGAAGCCCCCAATGCCCATCTTTTTCTCAAACCCAATTTCACCGTTGAAGAACCGGTCTCGGTTCCCATTCCCGAAATAGACCCAGAACGCTGTACCCGCTGCGGGCGCTGCGTTGAGGTCTGTGAATACAATGCCCTGGCCAAGATCGGCGACCGAATGCTGGTCTTTCCGCAGCTCTGTCACTCCTGTGGGAGCTGCACCCTGGCCTGCCCTGAAGACGCAATCACCGAAGTTGGCAAGTCCATCGGCACGCTGCGTGAAGGCCAAACGGCCTCCGGGATCACCTTCCTTAATGGCGAACTCTCGATTGGCGAACCGATGCCCACACCCATTATCCGGGAGGTAAAAAAAGCCGTCCCAAAAACACCGCTGACCGTCATCGACTGCCCACCCGGCGCATCCTGCTCCGTGGTCACAGCTATCTATGACGCCGATTACGTCATCCTGGTGACCGAACCGACCCCCTTCGGCTGGCATGACCTCAAACAGATGCTGGGGGTCCTCAAAGAGACCGGCGCCCCGGCGGGGATCGTGATCAACCGGGACGGGATAGGCGATCAGGCGATCGAAGACCAACTCGCTGCCCTCCCCCTCCCCATTCTGATGCGAATCCCCTTCCGGGAAGACATCGCCGCCAACCTGGCGCGGGGTGACCTGCTGACTGAAATTCTGCCTGAATATCGTGAAGCATTCCAGTCGCTCTATGATCAGATCATCGAACAAACCCAAAGGAGCGCCACATGACCACCCAAACTCTAGCGCCCAAACAACTGGTGATTCTCAGCGGCAAAGGCGGCACGGGCAAAACAAGCGTCTGCGCCGCGCTGGTGGACCTAGCCTCTCAATCCCCCCATCCGGCAGTTTTCGCCGATGCCGACGTAGATGCAGCCAACCTGGCCCTGGTCACCGCCGCGAAACCGCTAGAATCACACTCCTTCTCCGGCAGCCAAATTGCGAAAATTGACCCGCAGGAATGCTGGAGCTGCGGTCGCTGTGCTGATGTTTGCCGGTTCAACGCCATCCAGCACCCCGCCGGTGAGCGGACCGTCTATGTTGTAGATGCTCTGGTCTGTGAAGGCTGCGCGGCCTGTGTGTATGCCTGCCCCTTCGACGCCATCGAGATGCAAACCCAGCAGGATGGCGAATGGTTCCACTCCCTAACGCCCTACGGCCACCAATTCCACGCGGAACTCTTCCCGGCGGCTGAAAACTCCGGCAAACTGGTCACGCTGGTCAAACAGCACGCCAAACTTTTCGCCGAAGACAACACCCTGCCCTTGATCCTGGTTGATGGCCCTCCGGGGATTGGCTGCCCGGTGATCTCTGCAGCCTCAGGGGCGAACCTGGCCCTGCTGGTCACCGAGCCGGGGCTCTCCGGCGTGCATGATCTGGAACGGATCGCCGGCACCCTGCAGCACTTCAACATCCCGGCCCTGGTGGTGATCAATAAGGCTGATCTCTATCCGGAAGGCACTGAGGAAATCCGGGAACGGGCCGCCGAATATGATTATCCGGTTATCGGTGAAATCCCATTTGACCCAGCTGTCCCCCAGGCAATGACCGCCGCCCAGCCGATTACCAAATGGGCGCCGGACTCCCCTGCCGCGCAGGCCATCCGCCAGGTATGGACTGTTATTCAGCAACAAATCTTCGGGGAGGACCAACATGTGTGAAAATGAAACCTTGAAGCAAGTCCTGCTGGAAAATCTGAAAAAAGTGATTGACCCGGAGACCGGCGCGGACGTGATCCGCATGCGCCTGGTGCAGGACCTGACCGTGACTGAGGATGGCGACGCGAACTATATTTTCCGTCCCTCCTCATTCGTCTGCCCGATTGCGCTCACCCTGGTAATGGAAATAATCGAAGCCGTCAAAGCCACCCCCGGCGTCTCGCACCAGCAAGTGACCGTGGTGGATTATGCCGGGGCAGAAGAATTGAATAAGATCCTCGCATCGCTAAATCTATAAGCCGTAAGACTTCCCTGTTTGATTCGCTTCTGAATAGGGATTCCTCTATAATTTAAGTGGTGATATTTGCGCCTCTCAAGTTAAAGGAGGACACATGCCCGATAAACCCGAAGGATGCGCAACCCCATCCAAGGGACCTATCGCACAAGCTCAAGCGACACCAACAGAACCTATCGTTGCTGGAAAGGAGCTCTTTATGGAACGAGCGCAAGTTGGTAAACCCGCACCCGACTTTGAATTGACGGCTTTTTATGGGGATGGGTTTACAAATGTAAGACTGTCCGATTACAAGGGCAAATGGATTGTTGTCTGTTTCTATCCCGGTGATTTCACCTTTGTCTGACCGACCGAATTAACAGCGGTCGCTGTTAAATATCCCGAACTCCAGAAAATGGGCGTGGAAATTGTTGCCATCAGCACCAATAGCCACTTCTCACATAAGATCTGGCAGGAAGTTGAACTGTCAAAAATGGTGGATGGGGGCGTCCCCTATCCATTATTGGCTGACGCGGGTGGTCGCGTGGGTGAAGTTTACGGCGTCTATGATCCCGGCAGCGGTGTTGATATCCGCGGCCGGTTCCTCATTGACCCCGATTTCGTCATCCGGGCCATGGAAGTGCTGACCCCGGAGGTCGGCCGGAATGTTTCTGAGCTGATCCGCCAGGTAAAAGCCTTCCAGCATGTGGTCAAAACCGGTGAGGTGACGCCTTCCGGCTGGCAGCCAGGTAAACCGACCCTGAAACCAGGGCCGAACCTGGTTGGCAAAGTCTGGGAGCAGTGGAAGCCTGACGAGGCTTTCTAAGTTCACATCTCCTCTAAGGCGTAAAATATTACTACTAAGCCCAGGCCTAGGCCTGGGCTATTTACTCTTATCAATAATTGAAAAGTTATTATTCTTTATCAGTCGATTCAAAAGAAAAGACAAAGTAGCCTTCAGAAAAATTTGTTAAAGTTCTAAATCAGCCTCCGATGGCTAGTTTGTAAATATTCTATTTTCCAAAAGGAAAGGAAACTGATAAATGGTCTATGAAGTTGCATATTTTACCCGTACTAATACTAGTAAAAGGGTCGCTGAGAAGATTGCCCCGGCACTTTCCTGTCCATGCATACAAATCACAGACGATAAAAACTGGAATGGTATATTTGGGTATATCAAAGCAGGTTTTTATTCCACTGTTCACAAATCTGTCGCCATCGAGGTCCATGGCACAGTGGAAGATGCAGATGAAATTATTTTTGTCGCTCCGCTTTGGGCTGGAGGGCTCGCTCCGGCAGCAATTGCCTTTCTTGAATCGATACCAAGAGAGAAAGTACACCTGGTTGTGGTGTCGCTGGGAAGCCATGTCAAGGATAGAGCTGGGTTCAAATCCATCCATGACATCACGGATCAGGCGGGCAATGAGGATGTCGTGATTGATAAATTGGTACGTGAATTTAAGGCTCAAGCGAAGAAATAACGGTAATGAAAAAGTTTTAGTATTTTCATTTACCCACGAATATTCAAGGAACAAAAAAGAGGCCTTTAGATGAAAAGGCCTCTTTACATTTTGTATAAGAAAAAATTTTACAACTTCACATCACCACAGAGGAACACCCGAACACCCAGGGCATTCAACATGGCGGCTTTGGCGGCCAGGGCCCGATCGGCGCTTTCGGCATCCGGCGCATAGGCCACGTTGATGTGATTGGCTTTATGTTTGGCCATGAATTGGTCCCGGCTGACGCCGTGCAGCACACCGTGCATGATCGGCCACTCCTTGGTGGTCATTTCCCAGCGGCGTTCGGTCTCTTCACGGGGCAGGGCAACCGAAGTGCCGCGGCCCAGGTCAGCGTTCAGGCGGCCATCTTCAACATAAACCCGGCTCCATACGATCTCACCCGGCTTGGAGATGCCGCGCAGGGTGCCGCCACCCATCGGGAAATACTGCGGGGGCTGCCGCCAACTATCTGCGCCTTTATAACCGTCAATGAAATGGGCAGGTGGCACCGCGCCGGAGATCAGGAATACCCAGACAAAATCATTCACGCCGTCACCCTTATACCATTCACCATAGCGAACATCATGGAGGGTCGTTTCCGGGGAAAGCCCCATTTGACTCCAGACCCGATTGGTGATCAGTGCGTCCACGCCGGCGCCTTCGTCCACCTCGTTAAAGTGGACCACGGCTTTCCCAGCGAAGAGTTCTTCGCCCGTCTCGGGGTCATAGACCGGCGGCCGGTCCACGTTATTCAGCAGACCTTCCGCCAGATCAGATGCGGGGGCCATATCCTTCAGGCCCTGCTGATATTGAATGCCGATGATATCACAGCCAAAGAAATCCGCCATGCGGGTGGCCGCGATGTACATCTTCAATTGCAAGTGAATCTGGTTATCGGTCAACTCAGTTGCCTCATCCGTGCCGGTATGGAAGGTCATCCCCTTCGCATCCAACCAGGCGCGGGCCGCCTCCGCTTCCTCATCAGTCACCTGTTTCATGGCGGCCAATAGAGCGGATTGGCTCATCCGCTCCTTATAAATTCCCAGTCGATTGAGAAATTCATCATCAATGATGGCGTTATACATGCCCATGCAGCCCTCATCGAATATGCCCATGATGGCCTTATTAGCCTGCATTTCCTCAGCCAGCGTTTCACCCAGGGCTTTTTCCGCCTCAGGCAGCTTTTGCGGGTCAAGGCTGCGGACATGATCGAGTTTGTGAGTGACTTTGCCTTCCTTCAACCACTGGCGCAAGCCGTTCAGGAAGAATTCATCGGTAAAATCCACACTCCAGAGTGTGCTGTATTCAACGCCCATCTTGGTGAGCGAACCATTGATGTTAAGCATGCCCACCAACCCAGGCGCGCTTCCGCTCCAGTTTGCGACGGTCAGGATCGGGCCTTTGTGTGAGCGCAAACCAGCCAGTATATGATAGCTGTATTGCCAGACGGCTTCCGCCACGACCAACGGCGCATCCGCCGGGATGGATTTGAATATATCCATACCCATTCGCTGGTTTGAGATGAAACCATGTTTATTCTTCTCGTCAATGGGATGGGCGCGTACCAGGTCCCAACCTTCGTTGGCAAAAGCCTTAACCAATGCATCTTCCATGGCGGCCTGATAGGGCCAGTCTGATTGATTGGCCGAAAGGCGCAGGTCCCCGTTGGCAATCAAGAGGGCTGTACGCTCAGGAACAGGGTCGGGATGGATAATTTTGGGTAGATCGTAATTTGGCATGAGAGACCCTTTGTCTAAGAAATAGAATTATTACGGTTATTATAATATCGTTCCGAACGCGATACCCCCTTTTTTTCTATACTCTCTGCTATATTTTGCAGAAAAAAATTTCAATAAATTACATGATAGAATTAACGACCATTCAAACCCTAATTTATCCTGGAGAATAATATTGGAAACTACAAAACAGGGAAGAAAACCGTTTCTTTTTTTTATCCTGACGTTTGCATTTTCATGGATTTTATGGCTGCCATCCATTCTTGCAGGATTAGGGGTTGATTTAAGCATTGATGCGACAGCCTACACCTCGATCACAGTCCCAATAGGCGCATTCGCTCCTCTATTAGCCGCCTTATTTCTAATCATCAAACAAAACGGGTGGAAAGGTGGTTGGAAATTCTTTAAACAGGCATTTGACTTAAAGGTCAAGCCTCTTTATCTCCTCGCCGCAGGATTAATTCCAATCATCATCCATCTCATTTCACATTTCCTTGCTCCGCTGCTGGGCTTTCCGGTCGCCAACACCTTATTCCCAGCCGAATTAAATGTCCCCTCCATCCTTATTGCCATCCCCTATTTCCTCCTCATGCTTGTCATAGGCGGAGGCCAGGAAGAATTCGGTTGGCGCGGATATGCACAAGAACCCTTACAAAAGCGCATGGGCGTGATCCCCGCAAGTTTATTAATTGGGTTTGTATGGGGATTATGGCATTTGCCGCTATGGGTTATGCCGGGAGATGGTCACTCAACTTATCCTTATATCGCGTTCCTCATTATGACGACTAGTATCTCGGTTATATATGCCTGGCTCTTCAATGCCAGCAATCAAAAATTGAGTACCGTGATTATCTTCCATGCCATGAGTAACACAGCTGCCCCGCTCTTGCCATTCCTCCATGCAAAAGCCGGAATACCTGAAACGGGCTATTGGGTTTATGCTATGATCAATCTGCTCAGTGCTCTCGTCGTTGGTTATTTCATTCTAAGGTCTGAACGGAAAATCAAGACACAAACAAGAAGTGTGTAAATTAATTTAATAAATTTTCAACCAATAGCAATCAAATTACAACACAGATAATAATAGAGGCCTTTCTCTTGAAAGGCCTCTTATTTTTATGAAGTACTTTACTTATTCTCCTGCATAAGCTCGCAGCAGAACCGCTCCTTCAGCGGACTGGATCGTATATGTTCCCAACGCGGCGGGCAACAAGGTGAACTTAACGGGGTCCAGTTCGATCCCGGCCACATTCGCCTGACCTTCCAAAACGCCCCAAATTTCAAGGGTTGAGCCATCACAGTTGCCATTGAACTGCGCGCCGGGTTCCAAATAGACGCGTTCGGTGGTGAAAGTTTCATTTACACAGAGCTTCTCACGCTTCATCCCGTCCTGCTCTTCAACCACCCGGGGCGGCATAACCGTCAGGCCCACCTGGTCAAACCGGGAGACCTCAACGGCCTGTTCGGTCTGCAGCGGACGCAGCTTGCCATCAAATCCAGGCCGGTTCCAATCATAAACACGATAAGTGGTATTGGAATTTTGCTGGATCTCTGCCACGACAGCCCCTGCCATCAATGCATGGATCGAACCGGCGGGTACGCAAATGTAATCGCCGACTTTGATCGGAATAATATTGATTTTGTCTTCCACGGTGCCGTTTTTCACTGATTCCACCAACTGTTCAGGTGTCATTTTCTCAGCCAGCCCGAGGGTGACACTCGCGCCAGGTTCCGCGTCGAGGACAACCCACATCTCATTCTTGCCCAGCTCATTTTCCAGATGCGTTTTGGCCCAGGCATCATTGGGGTGCACCTGCAAGGAGAGATTCTGCCCAGCCTCCAGTAACTTGACCATCAGAGGGAATTTCGCCTGCTCGGCAAACCATGCAAACTTGGAACCAACCAACTCCACACCGAATTTTTTAATCAATTCGGTGAGATTTTTGCCGGCAAATTTTCCATTGCTCACCTCGGTCATGCCATCTTTATGATCGGCGATGTCCCAGCTTTGACCAATCCGCTTGCCCTCAGGCAGCTCCCGGCCAAATTTACTTAAATTCCGACCGCCCCAAACATCCTCGGTAAATATTGATTTAAAAATCATAGGATATAGTTCTGTCATCATTCCTCGCTTCATTGAAATTATTCTGCCTTAACGATACTACATTTCATGGTTCATGCGGGCACCAAATGAACATCCACGCCCATTTCAGTGATCGCCTGGACGATTCCGGGGTCTGCGTCGCTGTTTGTGACCAGAATGTCTATTTCAGGCAGTCCCATCACTCGTGAGAGCGCGCTCTTGCCAATCTTGGTTGAATCAATCATTGCAATCCGCTCCCGGGCACTTCGGCACATCACCCGCTTCATACTATCATAAATTGGTGATGGATCCACCAATCCTTCCTTAAGAGTCAGCCCGGCAGCGCTCACTAAAGCCCGGTCCACCCGGTAAGCATGGAAAAAGTTCTCCGCCTGCGGACCGATGAAGATCGCGTTGGGTTGGTTGAGCACACCACCACAGCAAAGTACGGTCTGGATCGTATCATAGACCTGGGCCAGGGTCAGCGTGTTCAGCCCGTTGGTGATCACCGTCAGGTTCGGGGCATCGAGGTGCGGGATCACGCAGGCCACCGTGCTGCCCCCTTCCAAAATCAAGTCATCGCCAGGTCTAATGATCTCCCGAGCTACATATTTGCCCAAAGCGATCCGCCGGGGATCCTGCAAGCCGGCTGGGAAAGGATAACCGTGGTGCGTCCCTGGCACCCCACTCTCCAACAGTTCGCCCTGGCTGCCCAGCTCCCATTCCGGGATAGCCAGCCCGCCATGCACGCGCTTGACCAGCCCCTGCTCTTCCAGGGATTCAATATCCCGCCAGATGGTCATTTGGGAGACGCAAAAATGCTTGGCGACATCTATCGTTGAGAGAAACCCCTTATGCTGAAGCCACTGTAAAAGCTGGTTTTGACGCTCCAATTGCAGCATTTTCTATCCTTTGATAACAATTAGTAACATTATATAACACGTACGCCAAATAAATGATAATATCTGTTATCTGAAACGTCAATCCCCGGAGACCCTTTCCGGTAACTCAAGGAGAATTATTAAAATGACAAAAGCCCCCATTACACGACTTGAACTTTCAAAGATGATTGACCACTCCCTGCTCAAGCCCACCCTCACCCGCGAAGATACGATCAAGGGCCTGGAAGTGGCAATCAAGGAGCAGGTGGCCTCAGCAACAATCAAACCCTGCTATACAGCGCTGGCTGCGGAGATCCTCAAGGGCACCGGCGTGCTCGTGAACCCCGTAATCTGCTTCCCGCTGGGATATGATACCACCGAGACCAAGGTTTTCGAGACTAAACAGGTAATTGACCAGGGTGCTGAGGAAATTGATATGGTACTGAACCTGGGTGCGCTTTTCGGCGGCGATTACCAGTTCGTGCAGGATGACATCGCGGCCGTAGTGGAAGCCGCTCAGGGCCTCACCGTCAAGGTGATTTTGGAAACCGGCTATTATGAGGATATGGACCTGATCGTCAAAGCCTGCCAGCTGATTGAAGCAGCCGGTGGCGACTTCGTCAAGACCAGCTCCGGCTTTGCCTCTTCCCCCTATAAAAACGAATTCGGTGAGACTGTCGGCTACACGAATGATATTCTGCGCCTGATGCGGGCCTCAGTCAGCGACAAGGTCCAGGTGAAGGCCGCTCAGGGTGTTCGCCGGCTGAAGGATGCCCTTGAAGTGATCGAAATTGGCGCCACCCGCTTTGGTGTGAGCCGCACAACCAACCTGATGAAAGAATACGACGAGACTTACGGATAGGCTTCTTTATCTACTTCTTTTGTAGGTCCGGCTGCCGATGCCTCTGGGCAGCCGGACCTTGTTTATTTTTGAATATTCCATTCCGGATTGAATTTCTCTATTATTCCGCTTTCCAATCCGGCAGCCAAATCAATTTCCACATCAGAATAAAATAACGGTATCTTTGGAATAAATGCATAAATATCAACTTTATCTGTTGTAGATAGTGCGGTAACCAATTCAGCATTGACTCTGAAATTTGTCTTTTGCGAATCATGACCAACTTTATAGAGGTATATTCTTTTTTGAAGCGATTGAATTGACTTTCCAATATATTTAATATCACCATTAACAACAAATGCATAGAGAATCTTCTCATCTTCAGAGTTTTTTACAAGATCGAATATCAATTCCTTATCTTGTAACATCCAAAAACCAACTTTTTCAAAACCCAGATTTACCAATTGTTCTATAGCTAAACCATGGGGACTGCTTTCTATCCCTGTTAATTTCTGAACCTCATTCTTAATTTCAGTACTATTAGGGATATCCTCTTTACTCGTGCAAAGATAATTCCCTAGCTTTCCATCCTCTCTATAACGTCTGATAATTTTCCCCTTTTTCGCTAACTCGTTACATTTCCGATTTACTGGTTGTTGAGGTTTTCTAGGTCCATCAACAATATCTGTAATTTCCCGATCTGTTAGCCCATCCCCTTCATTAAGTAACGCCAAAATCCTTTCTGCCCTAGTCATAATTTCCTCCAAATCAATTTTCTATGTAAACCTTCAATCGCAGTATAGACGAAAATTTAAAATCGCACAATTTATCTTTTAAAATTCTCTGTATACCCTTACACAGAGTATTTTGGATAGGTGGTATGTCGAATCCACCCCATCCGACCTTTGGCGCCCTTCCCTCGTCGAGAGAAAGGGACAAGAAAGGGATTAACGGAAAAGAGACATTGTTTTCAATGTCTCTTGAAAACTCAATTTCAACTTTTTCGTTATATCCACACCCTTCGCCTGCTCGATACCTGATCTACTTACTACCCCACTCAATCCTTCGGGAATGAGAAATGCATTTGGACAATCACCCATTGACCTGACCGCTTTTCAAGGGTGCCGGTCCAGCGGCAATTATCCCATCCAATCGGCTGGCCTTTCCATTCGGCGTGATCGTCCAGGAAGCACGAGAACCAGGCGGCATTCCCCAACTCTGCGAATTTAATCCTCATGTCGCGAACGGCAAAATCAGTCGCTTTAAATTCATCCTTCAGCCAAATGCCTTCACCAAAGGTTTTGAAGGCTTTGAAACCAACGATGGTTGATTGTGAATCGGGATGGTAAATAAAGAAATCCTCATCATCCGCCAAAATCGAATACAGGCGGTCAATGTCTTTTGTCAACGCCCAGCCGATCGAATCACAAATAACCTTTTCAACCTCGAGTCTCTCAGTTTCCGTTGTCAAAACTACCTCCTATCACATTGGAATGGCATTATAATCTTATCGCTAAAACCCGCTATCACCCATCACATAACTGGTTTCCAAGGAAGATGAATGATGCTCACTCAAAACCATCGAGATTTACACCCCAGCCAACTCCACAAGAATAAGATCACTCTACTTGCGATCCTCCTATTATTAACCAATTTTCTCACAGCCTGCTCTACCCAGCAGGTGAAATTTGATGATCAAAACCAGTTATCCTATGGCGATTTGCAAGTGAAGCTCATTGAAGTAGGATTTACTCGGATACATGAAGGATTTGTGTGTGATAATAGCAATTACCAACATCCTTTCGTCACACTTCAGCTAACCTGCAGTGATGATGCAGTGAACGGTTGTTACATTAAACTCACGCTCGCGGTTAAATATGAGGATGGCGCAAGTTGGGGTAGAAGTTATTTTAGCCAATCCACTTCACCTACCGACTTTCAACCAAAGACCATATTCCTGCAGCCAGGCACGACCAATGAAATCACCTTTCGTCCAAATAACGCAGTACGCCAATGCTGGTCGATTCACGAATTGGTCAAGCAAATCACCTTTGTTTTTCGAGATGAGACGGGCAGCATGAAAGACCTCCGAACGACTTACAAACCGGATTAACCGAATAAATTTACATAAGACAAGAGACGCTGCAACAGCGTCTCTTATTTGATTTATCAATTTAACTTTCTCTGCTCTTATATATCCACCTGAACACCATGCTTCCGCGCACTCCAGGCTGCCATGCCAACGATCCCGGCATCGGTGCCCAGTTTGGCTTCCACGATCTCCACGATATCGGATGGTATCAGAAATGCGCGATTTGCCACCTCCTGACGAACCGGATCAAGCAGCAGGTCACCGGCTTTGGCCACACCGCCGCCAATCACCACCCGGCGGGCACCCACGGAGGTCAGCACATTCGCCACACCGATCCCAAGGTACTTGCCGACCCGTTTCCAAACCTCCAGCGCCCATTCATCCCCCATCTCAGCCGCTTTGGCAACCACTTCCGCGGTCAGTTGGTTGAGGTCATGGTCAATCAGATCCACAATCTTAGTCTTCCAGCCCTGGCGAACGCCGCGTGCGGCCTCGGCGGCAATGGCCGGGCCGGAACAGAAGACTTCCACACAGCCATAATTACCACAGCCGCATTTTGGTCCATTGGGGTCCACCGTTTGGTGGCCAAGTTCGCCGGCGGTTCCGCCGATACCCAATACCAATTCGTTATTGATCACCAGGCCGCCGCCAACACCCGTGCCCAGTGCAAAGCAGGCCATCGAATCGACTCCTTTGCCCGCGCCAAATGCCCACTCACCGTAGGTGATCGCGCGGACATCATTCAGCATGACGATTTTCATCCCGATGTAGGATTCGATCCGCTCACCCACTGGAATACCGCGCCATTCACCATACAGGTTGGGCAAGAACTCAGTGGTGTTGGTTTCTAGGTCGATAACGCCCGGCGCACTGATTCCCAACCCGCCGATCTCGTCCTTATTCACCCCGGATTGGGCAATCAAATCCGTGATCAGATTCGCGATCCGCTCCATCACCGATTCCGGTCCCTGACGGGAAAGCGTTGGGGCCGAATCCGAGATCAGAACGTGTCCATCTTCTACGTTGACCAGGCCGGCTTTGATGTTCGTGCCGCCCAGGTCGCATCCAACAAATATCTTCATCTTTGAGACTCCAAAGGTAATAATGACTTTTTTTAAATCTATGCTAATAATACCTTCCATCTCTCAAAAATGAGAGATGGATTTTGGTCTAAGGGTCTCACTTAATGAAGATAGGGTTTCAAGACATCCCGAGAGATCTCAAAACCGCGTTTAACCAACTCTTCTGTACCTTCAAACTTGCGGTCCTCATGCTCAATCGAGAGGACATAGTCATAGCCCCAGCGATAGAGTGCGCTGATGAAGCCGGGCCAGTCCACTTCGCCCAAGCCGGGCAGCCTGGGAATCTGCCAGCCCATGCCCAGGGAGAGGATGCCGTTTTCATAAAGGCCTTCCCGGTCAATCTCAAGGTCCTTGGCGTGCACATGGAAGATGCGGTCCGCGAATTCGCGCACCACCCGCTTAGAGTCGATCATCAACCAGATCAGGTGCGAAGGGTCGAGGTTCAGGCCGAAGTTCTCATCAGGGATGATCTCGAACATTTTTCGCCAGATCGCCGGCGTTGAAGCCAGGTTATTGCCACCAGGCCATTCATCATTGGAGAAGATCATCGGGCAGTTTTCAATTGCGACCTTCACGCCGCGTTCCTTGGCATAATGGATGATTGACGGCCAGACCTTGGCGAAAGCATCAAGATTTGCCTCAATCGTCTTATCTTTGTCGCGGCCAACAAAAGTACCAACAATCGGTTCATCCATCACCAGAGCCGCAGCATCGATCACCTTCTTCAGGTGGCCGATCACAACTTCGCTATGTTCCGGATCGGGATGCAGCGGGTTAGGATAGTAACCCAGGGAGGAGATTTCCAACCCATTGGCCTTCATGATGGCCCGGGCCTCATCGGCGCCCTTCTTATCCAGATCGGTCACATTCAGAGTGGTCACACCTGCATAACGGCGGGTGGCCTTACCCACCGGCCAGCAGGCCAGTTCCAGCATTTCAAATCCATTGGGAGCAGCCCATTCGGCCACTTCCTTTAAGCTCTTGCCGGGGAAAGCAGCAGTCATCAAACCGAGTTTCATTTTCCATTCCTCCAGTTGGTTCTAATCCGAATTAATACGCAACATCCACCCAGCCGCCTTCGCGGGCGCTCTTCAGGATCGCCTCATCGACCAAAATGGTGTTATGGCCGTCACGGAAGGTCGGGAAGTCAGGTTTTACGCTATAGTCACCGGCAGCGATGTAGCGATAGACCGCCATCTGCAGGTGTTTGAAGGTGTCCGGGAAGCCTTCGGCATGCCCACCGGGATAGGAAGCCGTCCAGCGTACATCCTCGCTCATCAGGGAGGGGTCCTTGATCAACACCTGATTGGGTTCCGGCCGGTGACCGATCATCAATTCGTTGGGAACTTCCGAATTCCAAACGATTGAGGATTCTGAGCCGTCGATCTCAAAGAACAACCGGTTCTTGCGGCCGCTGGAGACCTGCGACACGGTCATCACACCCCGGGCGCCATTCTCAAACTTGAGCAGCACAGAGGCATAATCCTCCGTACGGATTTCCTTCTCCTCATAGGTCATATCGACTTCGATCTTGCCACCGAAGGTGTCGATCTTCTTGGTGGGTTTGCGCCGGATGGGCAGAAAGGTCTCGAAATCCGCAAACACTGAGCTGATCCGAGTTCCGGTGATAAAGGTCACCAGGTCCATCCAGTGTGAGCCGATATCAGCCACCGCACGCAGGTCACCACCCAGTTCAGGCTCCAGCCGCCAGTTCCAGTCCGTGTCATAGAGCAGCCAGTCCTGCAAGTAGGAACCCTGAATGATGTAGATCTTATCGCCCAGCTCACCGGCTGCGACCCGCGCCTTGGCTTCATGCACCAGGGGATAAAAGCGGATGTTGAAATTGACCGCATTCACCAGGCCCTTCTCTTCCGCAAGCCGCACCAGTTCCGCTGATTCCTCAGCGGTCATCGCCAGCGGCTTTTCGCAGATCACATGCTTGCCCGCTTCGAGGGCTGCCTTGGCATGCTTGAAATGGAGGAAGTTTGGGGATGCAATATGCACCACGTCAATCTCCGGGTCATTGACCAGGTCGTTGAAGTCGCCATAGGCTTTTGGCACCAATAAACGCTCGGCAGCGGCTTCGGCCAGTTCCTGATTGGCCTCACCAATTGCCAGAACTTCAAAACCCTGCCGCCGGATTCCTTCCATGTGCGCGGGGCCGATGAACCCGACACCCACCACACCGACTTTAAATTTCTTTGCCATTAAGAGACTCCTTTCCAAAAGTAAGTTCCATTCCGAAAAAATAACAGTCTCACAGCAGCGATGCAACCCATTAATTCAATTGACCCCTGCTGGAACGGTTTATAATCATGGTGCCGGCCCACAGGTGCAATACCACGTGCGAACAACACCATTCGGGAGTATTATACAGGCAAACACACCAATAGGTATCATAAGCAAACATAAACTAACGTTATTTCACATTTATTGACATCTCAGGAGGATCCGATGGACCCCAGAACCCGCATCCAGACCGCACTCAAGCACCAGCAGCCCGACCGGGTGCCTTTGGCCTTGTGGGGCGGCCCGTATGGCCTGGTCGATCCCCTATATTTTGATCTGGTCAAGCTGCTGGGTTTAGGCGAACCGGAGCCACCGATCCGTGAAGGGCATACCGTCAACCATATGGATGACCGGCTGCTGGAAGCTCTCGGAATGGACACGCGCCTGATCTGGCCCGGCGCTTCTCCCTCCAGTCCCACCCACCCTTCCCCGGAAGGCGACCTGATCTATGATGACTTTGGTCAGCCCTGGAAACAGACCTATCCCTACTATTCCGCCACAGAGGGACTGCTGAAGAATGCCTACTCTATTGGCGCAATTGATGAGCTGGTGGACTGGCCGGACGTGAATGACCCGCGCTGGACTGCCGGGGTAGCTGAACGAGCTGCCAGTCTGAAAGACAGCGGCTATTTCGTGATCGGCCGGATGGTCGTCTCGCATGGACCCTATCAGATGGCTTGTGACCTGAGGAGTATGGAAAACTTCATGATGGATATGATGATGGAACCGGAGTTCGCCGGCGCACTGCTGGACCGGGTGACCGACATCATCATCGGCCTGACCCGAAATTACCTGGAGGTAGCCGGCCCGGCAATGGATTTGATCGAACTGCCCGGGGATGACTACGCCGCCAATGACAACCTGCTATTTTCCCCCCGCCTTTTCCGCAAAATGATCCGCCCCTGCCTGGAACGGATCATTGCGGCAGTGCGGGAAGTGCGCCCGGATATCGCTATCATGCTCCATTCCGATGGCGCCATTGGGAAATTGGTGCCGGACTTCATCGAGATGGGTATAGATGTGGTGCACCCCCTCGAGCCGGTCAGCGGGATGGATCCGGCCCAGGTTAAAAAGGACTATGGCGATCAGATCAGCTTCCTGGGCGGCGTGGATATCTCCCACGCCATGCCCGGTTCACTGGCGGACGTCCGCGCCGACGTAGACCGCTGCCTGCGGGACCTGGCTCCCAGCGGCGGCTACATCCTGGCCCCCTGCAATCACTTGCAAGCGGACGTGCCCGCCGAGAATGTGATTGAACTCTTTAAGTATGCCAGGGAAAATGGCGCAGATTAGTTAACGAAAGACCGCTGCGGAGGTACGCAGCGGTCAGAGCGGCTCTCTTTGCAGAAAGCCAAATTCCCCTGTTGGTGCAGGGGTTGATGCGAGGAGTCAGCCGATCGTCACAGAAAACTGCGCTCTCGACTAGATGATATTAAGCTGGATCATCAGGAAACGGACGAGTACCAGGACGACAAAGACAATACCCATCCCGGCGACGATAGCACCAATGGACGGAGCACCCTTCCTGTCTTCAATGATCCCGGCAATCGGAAGGCCAATCAGGCCGCAGATCAGGGCGATGATACCCCAGTTCGAAAAGTTAAACATAGCGACCCCTTTCCAATAAGTAGGAAGATAAATTCAGCGTTTAAGAAAGGACACACAAAGCTAGTATTAATTTTGGATTAAATACATTATAGCATACACAAAGATTTAATTAAGCCCCCTAAGTATTACAATTTAATTACGTTTAATAATTAACTCGTAATTTATAATTATCTACTAAAACACCGACCACAAATTTACTACCGTTAAAACCTCTCCCCGGCCCGCAAAATCGCGCCCACCAGTACGATCTCGTCCCCCAGCTCACAGGGGCTGATCTCATAATTCCCCACATTGGAGACAAACTCAAACTCATGCACAGCCTGGCGGATCGGCTCAATCAGCACGTCCCCCATCTTGGCTACCCCGCCACCAATCGCGATCCGCTCCACCCCTGAGAGGCAGAGCACATTGGAGAGTGCCAGCCCAAAGCTGCGGGCGATGTTACCGATTTCCGCGACGGCAAAGCGATCTCCCTCACGGGCAGCCTCACCCAAATCCCGCGCAGTGACCTTTGTAAGATCTGAGTTGAATTTCCGATAGAGGCTGGATTCCTCAGGGATATATCCGGGCGTGCGCAGACGGCTCTCAATCGCCCAGCCTGAGCAGAGGTTTTCCACCCTTTCTACAGCGCCGGGAGTCTTCGAGGTCCAATCGGCAACATAGGTTTGGCCCATCTCACCAGCGCCATAGCCCTGGCCATCAAAGAGCTCGCCATTGAACACAAAGCCGCCCCCCACCCCGCTGCCGATATTGGTATAGAAGAAATGCTGGCAGCCGCGGCCAAAACCGCATTTATATTCACCCCAGGCGGCGGCGTTGGAATCATTATCAACCGTGGTGGGCAGCTCAAAGGTATCCTCGAACCATTCTCGAATCGGGAAATCCTGCCAACCTTCAATCTGGATCGAGCGCATCACCTGGCCGGCCTTGGAATCCATTGGGCCGCCGAATCCGCAGCCAATCGCGCCTACCTGGCCATATTTCGCTTTTTGTTCTTTGATGAAAGTCGGGATTTCACGTTTCAGCCAGGCGCGGATCCCCTCACCGCCCTGTTCTTTCTTCACACGTCCTTGATGGGTCACCAGGATCTCCCCTGACAGCTTTCCCATTGCCAGTTGCAGTTTGGTACCGCCAATTTCCACACCCAGGATGAGGTCCGCCATTTATTCACTCCATTCGCCAGATCGCCGATCAAATGTACGTGTTAATCTACCCAATTATAACAAATTCCACTCAATATCCGCACCTTTTCCATGAAAATCGGCTGTTTTCCCTCTTGACAGGGCCAAAAAGAATCCCTATTATAGTATTTGTACGTACATTTCGGAAGAATTCCTCCTCACCAACCGGGAGCAGTCATTTTGGACACCCCCCTAAGTCCTTCGACCGACCTGGATATTCGCCCCGTCGATGAAAACAGCCCAATCCCCCTCTACCAACAGGTGCGGATTGATCTTTTAAATATGCTGCAGTCCGAGCAGCTCAAGCCCGGCCAGATGCTGCCAACCGAGAAGGAACTGGCAGAGGCGTATTGCGTCAGCCGGCAAACCATCCGCCAGGCCATTGGCGACCTGGCCTCGTCCAATTTATTACAGCGCACCCCCGGCCGCGGCACAACCGTACTTGCCGGCCGCAACCGGCTGAAATTTTTCCTGGATAAATCATTTGCCCAACAGATCGTCGAAATGGGATTCGAACCCCATTCTGAAGTGCTGCGTCAAAAGGAAATTGTGATTGATAATTCCTCCCCGCAGACCCTGCGGCATAAACGCGGCAGCAGTGCACTGGAATTGATCAGGGTTCGATTTGGCAATGAGACCCCGATCGGAATGCAATACACAACGATTATCACTGACCTCTGCCCCGATCTCGGATCGCACGATTTCAATAAAGAAGCCTCCCTCTATAACCTGATCCTAACCAAGTACAAGCTTCCCATCGCCCGCATTGACCAAACCATCGGCGCCGTATTTGCCGATGAATGGCATCAGAATCTCCTGAAAGTTACCCAGGAGATCCCCCTGCTGCTGGTCAACACCACCGCTTACCTCGAAAATGGCGAGCCGCTAGAAGCATCTACCAGTTATTACCGGGCTGACAAGTACGAATTCAGCGTCAGCCAAAACTATTGGTGAAAGGTGGACCACTATGAAACTCGGTGTCTATTCCGTTCTCCTGGCGGACCTGAGTTTTGAAGAAGCCCTGATATATCTGACTGACCGGGGGATCCATACAGTCGAAGTTGGCTGCGGGGGATATTCCGGCACGGCGCATGCCGACCCTGATGTCCTATTGGCTGACGATCATGCCCTGCGTGACTTCAAAACCCTGCTGGAAAAATATCAGGTAAGCCTCAGCGCGCTGAACTGTTCCGGTAACCCCGTTGATCCCCAACCAGAAAAAGCTCAGGCCTTCCATGAAGCCTGGAAAAAAGGCGTCCTGCTGGCGGAAGCGCTGGACGTTGAGACCGTGATCACCTTCTCCGGCTGTCCGGGCGGGTCAGAAGAAGCTATCTTCCCCAACTGGGTGACCTGTTTCTGGCCGCCCGAAGTCTGGCACGCCATCCTCGATTACCAATGGAACCAGGTCCTGATCCCCTACTGGCGGGAGACCCTGCCTTTTGCTGAATCCCGCGGGATTAGGGTGGCATTGGAGCCCATCGCCGGTTTTTGCGTTTATAACCCCGAGACCTTCTGGCGCTTGCATGACGCCGTGGGCAGCGATTATCTGGGCGTCAACCTCGATCTCAGCCACCTCATGTGGCAGGGCGCGGACCCCGAAACTGTGATCCGGGCCTTCAACAAGGCCATCTTCCATTTCCACGCAAAAGACACCCGCATTGATGCAGCCAATACCGCCTGCAATGGTGTTCTGGACCCCAAACATTTCAAATACGGCCTGACCCGATCGTGGAACCACCACACTGTGGGCTATGGCCATGATGCGCTCACCTGGAAAGACATCATCCGCAATCTGCGGCTGGTGGGCTATGACGGCACGATTAGTATTGAACATGAAGACCCCCTCGCTTCCCGCGATGAAGGGCTGCAGCACGCGATTAACTTCCTGCGCCCGATCGTGCTGACTGAGGACCCACCCGAGTTGTGGTGGATAAGCGATTAAATATTTAATATCTGTAACTCAGGAGAGTTTATGACCCTCAAAATTGGAATTATCGGCGCTGGGAAAATTGTCCGAGTGCGGCACCTGCCGGAGACCCAAAGCTGTCCCGATGCGGAAGTTGGTGCGGTTTGTGATGTGGTCGAATCCCGGGCTAAAGAAATGGCCGAGAAATATCACTGCAAAGCCTATACGGACTACCGTGACCTGGCGCAGGACTCCGACCTGGACGCGGTGATCGTGGCCGCGACCAACACCACCCATGCAGAGATGACCATCGCCGCCCTCAAAGCCGGGAAGCATGTGATGTGCGAGAAACCGATGGCAACCACCCTGGAAGATGCCCAGGCAATGATCAACGCGGCCCGTGAAACCGGCAAGCAGTTGATGATCGCCCACAACCAGCGGATGGAACCCGCCAACGTCAAAGCCCGTGAAATCCTCCAGTCCGGCCGGTTGGGCAAGGTGCTAACCTTCACTTCAGTCTTTGGTCATCCCGGCTCGGAAGATTGGGCCATTGATGGCGCAAAAACCTGGTTTTATAAAAAAGCCATCACCGGGTTAGGCGTTCTGGGTGACCTGGCCATCCACAAGCTGGACCTGGTACGCTGGCTGCTGGATGACGAGTACACCGAAGCCATCAGCTTCATGGATACCCTCAACAAGACCTACCCCAGTGGCGAATTAATTGATGTTGAAGATAACGCGCTCTGCCTGCTGCGCACCGAAAAAGGCGCTATGGGTACGATGATCGCATCCTGGTCCTATAAAAAAGAGGACAATAGCACCATGATCTACTGCCAGAATGGTGTGATTGAGCTCTATCGCAATCCGGAGTTCCCATTGGTTGTGCATCATAACTGGCAGGAAGCCGAATATTATAAGGTCGGCAAGAAATCCACCAATGTGGAACAGGTCAAATCCGGGGTTGTGGATGCCTTTATTGATGCCATCGTTGAAAATAAACCCGTACCGATCCCTGGCGAGGAAGGCTATAAGGCGCTGGCTGCTGTGATCGCCTGCCAACAGGCTGCCGAAACCGGGACCGTCACTAAAGTTAGCACTGGAGCATAGAAAAATGGATATCGTTCAGGAAATTATGAAAATGGTCGATCATTCCCTGCTGGGACCGGGCCTGACCGACAAACAGTTGAAAGAAGGCTGCGCTGTTGCCGCCAAATATCACACCGCCTCAGTCTGTGTGAAACCTTACCATGTCCGCCAAGCCGCAGAATACCTAAAAGGGACGGATGTGGCTGTCGGCGCGGTGATCGGCTTTCCCCACGGCAATTCCACCACCGCGATCAAAGTGGCTGAGGCTAAACAGGTCCTCGCAGATGGCGCAGTGGAAGTGGATATGGTGGTCAATATCGGCAAGGTGCTCAGCGAGGATTGGCAATATGTCTCCCAGGAGATTAAGACCCTGGCTGACCTGGCCCACCTCAATGGCGCCATCCTCAAAGTGATCTTCGAGAACGACCTCCTGCCGGAGGATCGGTTCAAGATCAAACTCTGCGAGATTTGCAGTGAGGCCGGTGCAGATTTCGTCAAGACCTCCACCGGTTACAACTACGTCAAAGGCGCGGATGGTAAATACAGCTATCGGGGTGCAACCCTGCATGACCTTCAGTTGATGCGGGACCATGCCGCACCGGAAGTGCAGGTCAAAGCGGCGGGTAAATCCGGAACACTGGATGCCGTGATTAAGATCCGTGAGATCGGTGTTACCCGGACAGGAACTGCCCAGACTGCCCAATTATTTGATGAGGCGGTGGCAAAATTCAGATCATGATGGGGTCTTTACTACCCCAAGCTTTTAAAAGTATACTGAATTAATAAAACACTATTTATCAATTATTAACATTACTTAACATTAAAACGACTTGCTGGCTATAATATGGGCTAGCGGATAAAAATAGTACGAAAATCCTTAATCTCGCCTAAGGAGGTGAAGCACTGACCTTTAGCTCAGAATTAACCCCTCAAAACCGTACCTCTATTAATCAAAAACCAAGGAGAAAAGAAATGAAGAAATTTCAGAAGCTGTTAGCCCTCTTCGCAGTCGTTGTGATGCTGGCCGGTTTGATGGCTGCCTGCCAATCACAAGAAGAAGAAGTCGGCACCCCCTTCACGATCGGTATTTCAAACCCCTTCATCACCAGCGAATATCGTACTCAGATGATCGATGAGCTCATCGAAACAAACGCTGAATATATGGAAAAGGGCCTGACCAACGAACTGGTGATTGAAAGTTTCAACACCGACGTTGCCGGTCAAATTGAACAGATCGAAAACCTGATGAACCAGGGCGTGGACGCCATTCTGGTGAATCCTGGCGATGCTGTTGCTCTGAACTCCATTCTTGAAGAAGCCGTCCAGGCCGGTATCTTGGTTCTGTCCATTGACCAGGAAATTGAGGCCGAAGGCGTAATCAACGTTGGTCATGACCAGTACGAATGGGCCCAGATCAGTGCTGATTGGTTTGCCGAGAAACTACAGACTGGCGATGTTGTCCTTATTGAAGGCTTCATCGGCCATCCCGCCAATGAACTCCGTATGTCCGCTGTTTACGATGCCTTCGAAGGCTACGATATCAACGTTCTGGCCAGCGAATCTGGTTTTTGGGACGAGGCCACCGGCCAGCAGGTTATGTCCAACTTCCTGGCAGCCTATCCGAACCTGAACGGTTACTGGACCCAAGATGGTATGGCCATTGGCGCTCTCGAAGCTGTGATCGCTGCCAATCCTGACCCAGCACCTCTGGGTGTGGGTGAAGCCCGCGTGAAATTCCTCAAACTCTGGAAAGAAATGCTCGATGCCAATCCAGATTTCGAGACCATCGCTGTAGCGAATGCCCCCGGCGTGAACTCCACTGCTCTGCGGATTGCTGTTGAACTGCTCCAGGGTCGTGAACTGGACGAGAGCAAACTGGCCGGCCAATTTGGTTACCAGATTGTTATCCCGATCCCCGTTGTCATCACCCCTGAAAACTTCGACGAAATGTATAACACTTACGTCGTTGAAGGTGGCTTCCCGGATTCCTACCTGATGTCCGGTATCATGACCGAGGAAGAAATCCAACAGTTCTTTGTTGGTGATTAGTCTAGCTTAGGTTAAAACTTGGAGGTCCTCCAGAATTGGAGGGCCTCCAACACAAGTTAAACCACAAAAATCCCCACCACCTAGCCTGAAAAGGCTATGTTCATAATAATAAAGTGAATTTTATGAAATCCATTGTCCTTTATACAGAACAAATTGAAAAAAGGTTTGGCGGCGTCATCGCCCTGAAAGACGGCTCCATCGAAGTCCGGTCAGGCGAAGTACTTGCGCTGGTAGGTTCCAATGGGAGCGGAAAGAGCACTCTGACCAAGGTCATTACAGGTGTGCTTTCCTCAAATGGCGGGACGATCATCTACCACGATGAACCGGTCACCTACAGCAACCCCATGGCCGCTCAAAAAGCCGGCATCATGGCCGTCTATCAGGAACTCAGCCTTATCCCTTCATTAACGGTCGCCCAGAACATCTGGCTGGCGAATGAAGCCAAGACCAAATTCGGTTCCATTGACGATAAGACAATGATTGAGCATACGGCAGAGCTGCTGACCTTATTCGAAGGCACTTATCAATCCAGCCTTCATCCTGAAGCCTACGTACGCGACCTTCCCCCGGATGAACGCCAGATCGTCGAAATCTTGAAAGCTTACAGCCGTAAACCGGATGTTTTGATTCTGGACGAAGCCACAGCCAGCCTGGATAGCAAGCAAGTCAGCTGCCTGTTTGACCTCGTGCAACTGCTTAAGAGCGAAAATAAGGGACTGGTGTTCGTCTCGCACCGAATGGATGAGATTTTCCGCATTGCAGACCGGGCTGTGATCCTGAGAAACGGCAAGACAGTCGGCGAAGTTGTTATCTCTGAATCCAATGAAGACGAAATTGTGAACATGATGGTAGGCGGGAACATTGGATTGGGCCGGGAAATCATCGATCAGATGGACTTTTCGGATATGGGCACCATTCTGAAGGTTGATGGGATTGAAACTGACCGCCTTTTCGGAGTCAGTTTTGACATCAAGCAGGGTGAGCTGGTCGGTATCGGAGGCTTGCGAGGTCAGGGACAGAGTTCTCTTCTGCACACCCTCTTCGGCAACAACCACTACACCGGCACGATCACGCTTTTTGATGAAGTCCTGGATTTTGACCATCCCAAAGAAGCGATGGACAACGGCATAGCCCTGATCCCGGGTGACCGGGCCACGGAGGGCTTGCTGTTATTACGCTCCATTTTTGAGAATTTGCACCTGCCCAACTGGGCCAAATACAGCAAACCGCTGTTGAAGGTCAAACGGGCTTATTCCGATGCTGAGGAGGTCAGCGAACAGCTGAAACTCGTGATGGAATCGCTTGATTCCCCTGTCAGCAATCTCTCCGGCGGAAACGCCCAGAAGGTCGTCATTGGTAAATGGCTGTTGCGTTCACCCAAACTCCTGCTTCTGGATGACCCCACCAAGGGCGTCGATGTGGGGACCAAGTCTGAGTTTTATAAATTACTTGTCAATTTACAACAAAACGGGACGACTATCCTGTTCTACAGCTCAGATGAGCAGGAACTTCTGGACCTTTGCGAGCGCGTCCTCGTCATGCAGGATGGCAAGATCAAAGCAGACCTCTCCGGTGACAAACTGACCGAGGCCAACCTGGTCTTCCACAGCATGGGCGCAACCAATAACAACAATCATAAAGAGGAAAGTACGCATGCCTGAACAAAACAAATCCAAGATCGCCCAATGGTGGCACAAGATCAATGTCAGGCATTCCATCGGGCTCTCCCTGATCCTGCTGGTCGTGACCACCGTCCTCTATTTCGTCCTCCAGAAAAACATTTTCAGCAGCGGCACCGTCAGCCGCCTGCTGAACAGTAACTTCCGCACCTGGCTCCCCGTGATCCTCGTAACAGTTGGTCAGGCAATTGTGATCCTGGGCGGCGGATTGGACCTCTCCAATGGCTCCATCGTCTCAGTGGGCAATGTGATCCTGGCGTTGACCGTGACCACCCCCGATGAACCCGGCAAGAATATCCTGATGGTCCTGGTTGTGATCGCCTTTGGCTTGGTCGCAGGACTGTTGAACGGCTTTTTCACCGCTTATTTAGGCCTGCAGCCTGTCATCATCACCTTTGCCTCAAGTTTCGTCTACAGCGGCTTGGCCTTGTTATTACTCCCCTCCCCCGGCGGCGCCATTCCCCGTGAATATACAGATGTCTATCGCAATACAAAACTGCTGGGCATACCGCTCAGTCTGATCATCGTGGTTGTCACCATTCTGATCTGGGCCTTTGTCCGACGCCGGAAATATGGCCGGTTCCTGTTTGCCGTGGGCGGCAATGACAAAGCGGCCTACACCACCGGTGTGCCCGTCACCTGGATGAAAATCTCCACCTACATGATCTCCGGTCTGATGGCTGCCCTGGCTGCGATCAGCTATTCCCTTCTAACCGGCTCAGGGCTCAGCTCCAGTGGTGATGAAATGACCCTGGCCTCCATCACGGCGGGCGTTCTGGGTGGCATCTCGATGAGCGGCGGCGCAGGATCGGTGGTTGGTGCGGTCTTTGGCGGCATCATCCTAGGCAACATCCGTAATATTATCTCGTCCCTCAAACTAGATTCCTGGTGGCGCACCCTGGTCAACGCCTCGTTAATTGTTTTGGTGCTGGCCGGTCCAGGGTTAATCAACCTCATCCGCGGGAAGAAGAAGTAAGCATGAACGATACCAATCTCAAAACCAGAAAAAAATTCAGAATATCGCCCCCGGCAACAGCTCTGATCATCGCCCTGGTGCTTTTCCTACTCAGCGGACTGCTGCCCAATGGGTTCAACGATTTTTCCTCTGCTATCCGCCAGGGGATGAACATCCTGCGGCTGGCTTCCTTCATTGCCATCATCGGTGCGGGCCAGACTCTTGTCATCATCAGCGGCAGCGAAGGCATTGATCTTTCCGCCGGATCGCTGGTGAGCGTGGGGGCTCTGATCACCTACATTCTGATCAACGGTAACAACAATTTAATCCTCCCTGTGCTGTTATTAGTGATCGTTACGGGTGCTTTTGTCGGTCTGCTGAACGGCCTGGGAATCATGTATTTAAAGATCTCCCCCTTCGTGATGACCCTGGGTATGGCTGGCGTCGTTCAGGGCGCCGTCATCCTGGTGACTAAGGGCTATTACGACGGCAAAGTAGCCGACATCATGACCCAGATCATCGCCCGCGATCTGATCCCCGATGTTCCCGGGATGATCTTCGTCTGGATCCTCATTGGCGGATTAATGACAATCCTGCTCGAGCGAACCAAATATGGCAAGCAGCTCTTCGCCATTGGCGTGAACCGGATGACTGCCCGTCTATCAGGTGTGCGGGTGACCCGGATGGTCGTTCTCACCTACGTGATTGCGGGTGCAATGGCCGCTTTCGCTGGCTTCCTACTGGTAGGCTACACCCAAAATGCCGGCCCGAACCTTGGCAACCAGTACTTATTCCCCTCAATTATCGCAGTGGCCATTGGTGGCACGCAGATGTCCGGCGGTAAGGGGTCCTATTTCGGCACAATTGCTGGTGCGATTGTGATCCAATTGATCACCAGCTTACTCACTACCATGCAGCTCCCTCAGGCACTCCAGCAGATCATTTTCGGTTCACTGCTGCTGGGTATCCTGGTCATTTATGGCCGCGATAAGAGCCTGCGGGCCTGACACACTTGCCATCCACAAACATGCCATAAGGAGATAAAATGCACAAAATCACTATGATTGGCGCCGGTTTTATCGGTGCTTTCTACACAAACACCATCCAGCGCAGCCGCTCGAAAGATGTTGTCACAGTGGTCTATAACCGGACTCCTGAAACCGCACAGGAATTCGCCAAGAAATTCAACATCGCCCGCTGGACCAGCGATATGGATGAGGCCATCAATGACCCCGAGACCGATCTGGTCGTGGTGGCGCTGCCCAACTTCCTGCATAAAGAGGCCATCCTCAAAGCTGCCAAAGCCGGCAAAGGCGTAGTCTGCACCAAGCCGCTGGGCCGCAACAGCAAGGAAGCCAAAGAAATCCTCGAAGCTGTGGAAGAAGCCGGGGTTTTCAATGGCTATCTTGAGGACCTGGTCTATAATCCCAAGACTCTCAAGGCTCTGGATTATGTCCATAAAGGTGCGCTGGGCCGCATCCTCTGGGCACGTTCCCGTGAGACCCATCCCGGCCCGCACTCCCCCCACTTTTTCGATAAGGAAAAGGCTGGCGGCGGCGCACTGATCGACATGGGCTGCCACTGTGCGGAAATTTGCCGGTCTTTCATCGGCAAAGACGTCCGTCCTGTGGAAGCGCTGGCACACATTGACACCCTCGTGCATCCGATCGCCGCTGAAGACTTCGCCATCGGCCTGGTGCGCTTCGAGAATGGCGCTGTGGCCCAGATCGAGGCCTCCTGGACCTTCCGAGGTGGCATGGATCTGCGTGATGAAATCTCCGGCACCGAAGGCACCATCTGGCTAAACCACTGGCTACGGACTGGATTCGAGGTCTTCACAGCGGGCGGCGCTGAAGGTTATGTTGCTGAAAAATCTGAAGCAGACAAAGGCTGGCTCTTCCCGGTTGGCAACGAGGAAGATTCTCTCGGTTATATCGAAATGTTCAACGACATGTTCGACTCGATGGAAGAGGATAAAGAACCCACCGAGACCTTCTATGATGGCTATATTGTCAACTGCATCCTGGACGCGCTCTATAAATCCGGTGAAACCGGTAAATGGGAACCCGTCCAAATTGATGATTGGCGCGGCGGCCACTATGAGAAGGTCAAGACCACCAAGGATTATGATGAGAAGCATATCCTCATCAAGGATGAGATCATGCCGGATGGCACCCACAAATACATCCTGCAGGATAAAGAAACCGGCCGGGTCTCTCAGATCATCAAATAAAACGGACCAAGAAAAATGGAGAGCCAAAGAGGCTCTCCATTTGAATTTTTAACCCAATTTATTCACGGAAAAACACGAAGCAAAATGACCGCATTGAAAAATCCTAATATTGAAATTATCAATCCCGATTTTATCCGGGGCAACATCCAATTCGCCATTTTCGACTTTGATGGCACCATTTCACTGATCCGCGAGGGCTGGCAGCAGATCATGATCCCAATGATGGTCGAGATCCTGATGGAAACCCCTGACCATGAAAGCCAGGCCGTTGTGGAACAGGTCGTGCGGACCTATGTTGCCAATACGACCGGTAAACAGACCATTTACCAGATGATCCGCCTGGTGGAAGAGATCCAAAAACGCGGCGGCACCCCTCTGGAACCGCTTGAATATAAAAACCGCTACCATGACCTTCTGATGGATCGCATCATTCACCGGCTGGAAGGACTGCGAAATGGCACTCTGACCCCCGAAGAAATGACCGTTCCCGGCGCTCTGGAGGCTCTGAAAAGGATCGCAGAAGCCGGTATCACCTGTTTTCTGGCCTCTGGGACGGATGAGAAGTACGTATTCGATGAAACTGACCTCCTGGGCCTCAAGCCCTATTTCAAGGGCATCTACGGCGCTCAGGATGATTATTTGAATTTCTCCAAACGGATGGTGATTCAAAAGATCATCCGAGAAAATAATCTTAGCGGGCCGGAACTGGTCGCTTTTGGGGATGGCTATGTTGAAATTGAAGATACCAAAGCGGTCGGCGGCATCGCCATTGGCCTGGCTACCGATGAAGCCGGGCGTTCCGGGGTGGATGACTGGAAACGCGACCGCTTGATCGCCTCCGGTGCGGATGTGATCCTTCCGGATTTCACCCCGTTTTCCGACCTTTGGTCCTATCTGATGGAGGAGGAATAATCTATGCCTTATCCCACCTTTGATCGCAGCCGGCTGCACCTCAAACCCCTGGCCGAACGTGAACATGACCTGACCCGGGATGTGATCCTCGATCTGACCGACCCCATTCCGGCTTATAACAACCCCCGATTGAAAATTCTGGCTGAACGCATCGTGGCCGCCAAGAAACGTGGCGCCACCGTGATGCTGATGATCGGCGCTCATGTGATCCGCAGTGGGGTCAACCGCTTTCTGATTGACCTGATGGAACGCGGCTATATCTCCCTGATCGGGACTAACGGCGCTTGCACCATTCATGATATGGAATTCGCCATGATCGGCCAAACAACCGAATCTGTGGCGAAGTACATTCAGGAGGGCCAGTTTGGGCTGTGGAATGAGACCGGCCGGGTCAATGATGCCGCTATCTATGCGAAAGAAAACGGCTATGGCCTGGGCGAATCAATTGGCAAAATGATTTTTGAAAGCCCAATGGAATTTCCCTTTCGGGATTCCAGTCTGTTCGCAGCTGGGTATCGCCTCGGGATTCCACTGACCGTGCATGTCGGCATCGGCCAGGACATTGTCCACGAACACCCAAATTTCGACGGTGCAGCGGTTGGCGAAGCCTCATACCATGACTTCCTGACCCTGGCTCATTTCGTTGAGAACCTGGAAGACGGCGTGATGCTGAATGTCGGCACGGCTGTGATGGGACCGGAGGTATACCTTAAAGCCCTCTCCATGGCCCGTAACGTCGCCCACCAGAACGGACAGGTGATCAAACATTTCACCACTGCCGTTTTCGATATGCTTGATTTGGGCGATGACCCCCACGCAGAAGCCTCCAAATCCAACGCCATTTATTATTTCCGGCCCTATAAGACCGTTCTGGTGCGCACGGTGGCGGATGGCGGCGAGAGTCACTATATCCGTGGTGACCACCGCTCCACGATCACCAATTTGCACCGGTTGATACTTGAAGCTGAAAAAGAAGGGGCATAAGCTATGGAAACCAAACGCTTTGAGGCCATCCTCTCGAATTTCTCCGGCTGTAAAGTGGCCGTTTTGGGCGATTTTTTCCTAGATCTCTATATCCAATTGGAGCGATCCCTCTCGGAATTTTCAATTGAGACTCATAAAGAGGCCTTCCAGGCAGTGGATTGGCGCGGCCAGCCAGGGGCGGCAGGTGTGGTCACCAATAACCTGGTGGCGTTGGGCGCGCAGGCAGCCGCTATAGGCTATACCGGGCAGGATGGCAACGGCTTCACTCTCCGGCAAGCCCTTAAAGCTGGTCAGGTCAGCCTGGATTATTTCCTAGAGACACCCGACCGTTTCACTCCCACCTACACCAAGCCAATGATGCGTGAATTGGATAATGCCAATATTGAATTGAACCGAATGGACCTCATCAACCGCTCACCCAACCCGGAATCGCTGAATCAGGCTCTGGCGGAAAATGTCCTCAATGCGATTGAGGCCTACGATGGCATTTTGGTGGTTGAGCAGGTCCAAAAGGATGGCTACGGCACTCTCTCACCCACCGTTCGCAAGGCATTGACCAAAGCCTCCGCCCTGCACCCCGAAAAACCCGTGATGATCGATTCCCGCCATTTCGCGGCCAATTATGAGGGGGTCTCACTGAAGATGAACATTTCTGAGGCCATCAAAGCCGTCAACGCGCTCGGGATTGACTCCTTTGCAGATTGCGATGACCCTCAAACAGTTGAACGCTGCACCAAAATTCTATGGGAGAAGAACAATCGCCCAATATTTGTTACAATGGGTGCCGATGGAATCACCGGTACCGCGGAAGGTCAGTCCTTCCATCATCCGGGCGTCCGGATCGAAGGACCGATAGATATCGTCGGCGCTGGTGACTCCGTGTTGGCCGGAATTGGCCTGGCCCTGTGTGCCGGTGCCACATCCCGGGAAGCCGCCTTTATCGGCAACCTGGTTGGCTCAATCACGATCCAGCAGATTGGCACTACTGGAATCGCCACCCAGGATGATTTAATTAACCGTCATTATCAGTATCAAAAACAACTTGAACAGGAATAGAAATGTCAAAGCATACCCATACTATTGAAAAATACTTACTTTCCCTCAAAGCAGTCATTGATAACTTCCCAGTCGCGGACCTGGAAACCATCCTGGCAGCGGTTGAGAAAGCCCGCGAAAATGGAAACACCGTCTTCACCTGTGGCAACGGCGGCAGCTGGGCTACAGCTGCTCATATGGCTGCGGACTTCAGCAAGAACACCCGCATGCCAGGCCAGAAGCGGCTCAAAGTGATTGGCCTGGGCGATAACGTCCCCAGCCTGACCGCCTATGCCAACGACGAAGGCTATGATCGGGTTTTTGCCGAACCAATCATCACTCTGATGAAACCGGGGGATGTCCTGATCGCCATCAGCGGCAGCGGGAATTCCCCCAATGTGCTCAAAGCGGTTGAGACAGCCAATGAACTCGGTGCAACCACACTTGGCCTGACCGGTTTTCATGGCGGTGAGCTGGCCAAAGTCGTAGACCATGCCATTGTGATCCCTTCCGATTCAATCGAAATGGTGGAAGATTTCCACATGATCATTGATCACGTTTTGGTCATCTGTCTGCGCAGTTAGCGCTCAAATACCAATCATGATAAAATCCCCGGTATGTGCCGGGGATTTTTTATTTCCAAACGGTCAGGGTATACTTCTCAACTCAACATCCTTCAGGAAACCATATGAAAAAACACATCTTCCCCTTTTATCCATTCCTATTGGCAGTTTTTCCTGTTCTGGCGCTCTTTGCCTATAACAAGTTTGAAACCCAGTTCGCCAATATTTTCCGCCCCCTGCTGTTAACTCTACTGTTTGGCAGTTTACTGTATGGCCTGCTTTACATAATATTCCATAAGAAAGCCGGTAAAGCAGCCCTGTTAGCTGGGGGATCCTTGCTGCTGTTCTTTTCCTATGGGCATATCTTCAATCTAATTCAGTCCTCAGCATGGCTGAACCCACTCCTGGGAAGGCACCCCTATGTGGTTGTTATGTTTGGGTTGATTTGGCTGGTTTTGTTGATCATTGCCATCCGAAACAACATTGGACCAGATCTTACCAAACTGCTCAATATCTTTGGCATCATTTTGGTCAGCCTCCCCCTTTTCCAAATGGGACACTTTTATCTAAGCGAAACGCTGGCCCAAAACCAATTTCATGATAACCCAATTGAAGTCCCTTCAGGGGAGAAGAAACTGAGTTATCAGCCGGATGTCTATTACATCATCCTCGATATGTTCACTAGGCCCGACGCACTTGATGAGACTTATGGCATTGATGTCTGGGATTTCGTTGCTAGGATGACTGATTTGGGGTTCTATTATGCCAGTGAGAGCGAGAGCAATTACGGTGAAACCTACACCTCCATCTCGACAGCATTAAACATGGACTTGATTGGACCCTATATGGATTCACACGGAATTGAGGCCAGCAGTGTGGAGGGTGGTGACCTGCTCATCCACAATGAGGTTCGCCAGGATTTCGAATCGATGGGCTACCAGACGATCGCCTTCTCCACCGGTTATCGCTGGAGCGAATGGACGGATGCGGATCTTTATTACCAGATCCGATCCACAAATCCCTTAGGAGCGCTGACCCCCTTCGAGAATATGCTTTATGAAAACACCCTGATTTTTCCCTTCCGGGGATATTATCTCAAGTACCTCCCCACCCCAACAACCGAGGACTATGGCCAGGCCGGAGTGTATCACAGCCTGCATATCGAGACCCAGTACAACATTCTAGATACCCTTCCAGAGATTCCCTTCAATACAAATCCGACCTTCACCTTCGCTCACATCCTGATTCCTCATGTACCTTTTGTTTTCGGTGCGGATGGGACCTTGCTGCAGGATCCGGGCTACTTCACCGGAGACATGGCGGGCGCTGTTAATGATGAATATAGTCAGGACGGCTATACTAATCAGGTGGAATTCATCAGCCAGGCGATTGCCCAAATTTCGCAAGAGATCATTGATAATTCTGACAATCCACCCATCATCATCATTCAAGGTGATCATGGTTGGAAGGGTGCAAACCGCCATCAAATTCTGAACCTCTATTACTTCCCGGGCGAGGACTATACGAATTTAAACCCCGCCATCACACCGGTCAATTCCTTCAGAGTGGTCCTTGACCAGTTCTTTGGTTTTGATCTTCCCCTGGCAACGGATGAAATCATCACTCAGGAAACCTATTCGTCCGATCAGTAACTGCCCAGATTTGACTTTTAAAACACAGGATTATGCCAAACATAATCCTGTGTTTTTATTTTCCCACTCGGTTCAACTGATCAAATCCAAAAGCCGCTGGATCAACACGGCTCGCATGTTCGACGCTTCACCGACCAGCAGTAATTCCAGATCGCGCGCCCGCTGTTGATTGACCTCATCAACCTGGTATCCCCATTCCCCGGCAGGACTAGTGCTATTCTCCAGCAAGCGTACTAAATCCGGCAGCGCCAGATCAGCCAGGCGCATTGCAGCCGTGTCCGGTGGTGCAGCATTTTGCATGGCCTTGTTCAAAGCCAGGTTGAGCGGCTGATTCACCCGACTGTTCAGCGCATTATGCACTAACCAGGCTTTGAATACCCTTGATTTTGCGCTGTCATTCAGGATTTCTTGCCTGAATTGCTCTGATACAGATTCAAGAATGCTTTTAAAATACCAATCCTCCCCCTCCGAAAGGTCAGAATGCTCTTGCGGAATGTTGGAATCTGGTGGAGTATTGGAATTTTTAATGATCCTAATTGAATCTTTAATGCTCTCTAGAATCTTTAAATGGGTTTCAAGATCGGAAATTATTTCTATCACCGGTGTTGCATTTTTGGAAATTAATCCACTTTCCGGTGTTTCAAAAAGGGAAATTAATCGGTCAACCGGTGTTTCAAATTTGGAAATATCAGCCTTTACCGGTGTTCCAAAATCGGAAATTAAACTATTGACTAGATAAGTTAGGACCTCGGTTGTCTCATCAACTACGGGTAAACGGTATATCCGATCGAGAACAGTTTTACTCGGTTGGGGATTTTGACTCGGATCTACCTTATCCAAAAGCGTTATGAGTTGATCCAACCTGTCATAGCGGATCAGTTCCGCCAGCCGGGTATAGACCGATGACATCAGGCGGGCATCCTCGGGCAGCACAGGCATTTCAGAGACCTTGATCTGCCATTGCGTGATCCCTTCCCCATCGCGGCGGGTTTGTGTCCGCAGGAAGAAATCGGTTAACAATTCCTGTTTATTCTTCCGCCACTCGGTGTCTGTAGTTCCTTTGCCCGAAGCGGGGCGCCCCCGCCCTTTGGCGTTGGCTTTAGGAAAATACTTACCAAATGACCGATCGTTGGTCCATGCTACCAATGATTCCGCCCCACCCGGCAGCCAGAAATTGTCCCGCTCAATGCCATTGTGCTTGAAGAGCAGCGGCTGGCACATCAGCCAGGCTACAACGATGGATGCACCATAGACGGGTAATAAACGCCGCAGTAGATACCAGGGGGCGGCCACGAAATCGTCACCCATCAGGTGATCTCGTAGCTTGTCAATCAGGGTCAGCCGGGAAGCGGTGAGTTCAAATCCATTGAACATACTTTGCAGGATTTCCAGAACCGAGGCAGGCTCAGTGCGGTCATCAGGCTGTGGTGTACGGTAAGGATAGGCCAGCATTTGGCGGCGGTCCGTTCTAAGAAGGTCAAGCAAGCAGTCATCCAGATCCTGCCATTCAGCTTGATGCTCGCGGAGGTAATTCTCCAAATCGGTGGCATCACCGGGCGTGAGTTTGAGCGGCTCAAGCAGATACTGGTTGGGCAGCGAGATCTGCTGGCCCTGATTGTTTTGGTAGGCCCCCCGGTTTTCCACCCTGATCAGCCAGGCGCTGCGCGGGTCTTCATGCAGCAGGCGGTAAATGGATGTGCGCGAGAAACTGCTCCAGCGCTGAATCTCATTCATCCGGGCTGTTACGGTGCGCTGCTCGAATTCATCCTCGGCCTGAGCTCTGGATTGGTGCAGGAAATGGATCTGACTGAGGGCGGCACGCAACAGTATCAGGTTGGGTGAAGTGAAGGGTGTGTAACGCAATAGATAAGCGGGCAGGATGATCTTCCGATTCTCCTGAAGGACAGCCTGTCGAAGGGTCTGACCAAGTGAGATTTGCACCCAGTCCTCAATGTTGTCGGAATTGGCTTGAGGGGTGGAATCGATGCTCTCTGTGATCTGGAGGTTGTGCTGCAGGTCATGCTGGTTGGTCGAGTCACTGATGAGGACTTTGATCGTAGTTTCTTGGACTGTCAGGAGGGATTCCGGCAGAGCAGCGGAGAGTGACTCAGTCAGAGAATCTCGAAAATGGGGACCGCAAATGAGAACGAAAGCCGACAAGGGATCATCCTGCGTGGTGAATCCATAGCCTAACACCCGTTCCGAGAAGGATGCCGCGTGCTTAGGATCTTTTTCAGCCAGTTTCGTTTTGAGGGAATCGAAGACTTCATAGTCCAGGAGGGTTAGCGTCACGGATGCCCCCTTCCTGGTCCTGCTGATGCATATCCGGTCTCGAGGGAAAGATATCTATACGAAATTGCGTAGAATCTTCCCCAATAGAAGGCCTGATACTTGACAGCCGGGGTTTCATAATGTACAATTTGTTTGTGTGAAGTTAATAACACACCCATCTCCTACAACCACTAGTAAACGTAGGGAAATCCAGGGAAAGCCCGTTGCAGCGGGCTTTTCGCTTTAAACCGACCTTTTCTGTCGGATCAACCCCTCGTCATTACTGTTCCTTTCCTATAGTCCTGCACATCTACCCCTCCCCTGCTGTTGGGAGGTCGTACAGAAACGGCATGGAGAGAATATTTGCCACGTGGCAAGAATCTAGAAGTTGAACTCGTGGCTCATGCTCTCTTTCTTGTCGGACACCCACTTTTCAAAGGCGGCATTGGCATGGCGCATCACCGCTGGGATGGATGGCTGTCCTCTTTCAGCGAATTCAATCCAGGCCGACTCGCTGAAGAGTTCGTGAATCGGATCCTGGATGCCGGCCATCTTACAGCGGCCGACTAACAGGCGCACCAGTTCGGGCACTGTGGCTCCGGTGAAGCGCTGATAATGCGCCAGGTGCTCCTGTAACTTTCCGAGATATTCTGCCGGTTCGATCAGGTCGCGGGCGAAAAGACCGATCCGGATTTTATTGCCATGGTCTTTGGACCATTCCAGGAAATCATATAGCGCTGGGCCGATCAATTCGAAATCCGTGGGCTCGTTATCGATCAGCAGTAACAGACCGCTTGACAAATGGTCAACATAGTTGTAAAAATTTTCTAGACGTTGTGCATTCGACCGGTGACCCTCAATGCTCAGGAGATCGAGGAGGTCAATCAGGAATTGGCGGTTATTGAGCAGTAGATTACCGTCCATATAGACCCCTCGGTCCGCGCCGCGCTGAAACCCGGGCGTGAAGCTGTTGACGATCTGCTTCGAAATGGTGGATTTGCCCCAACCGGTCGGGACGGTGAAAACGATCAACCCGTTCTCCGCATCGCTTACCAGGAAGTTGTTCATAATCCGGATCGCCTCATTTTGTTCATGGATCACAGGGACAAAGAAGCGATGGTCAGGATACGGCAGAAAGGGGTTGTCGTTGATACCGGCAGTCTTATTAAGGTCAGTGAAGGTTAGGGTACCGCTCATACCAAGAATCTAACATATCCCGTAGACTATGTCAATACGTCAAAATCAGCACTAAAATGGGGTTATTTCGACGAAATCAGCATAAAAAACTTGAGAAAATTAAATAATTATGCTAATATAGGGGTAACCTGAGTCTATTAAATTGGAGAATAAAAAACATGGCAATCATCTCGGTGCTGAACCATAAAGGGGGCGTTGGTAAGACCACGGTCAGCGTGAACCTCGCCGCTGGCCTCTCAATCAATGAAGAGCGCAAACACAAGGACCCCAAGCCGGTCCTCCTGCTGGATCTTGATGACCAACTTAATGCGACCATGATCGCCTGCGGCGGTCCACATGACAGCTCGTCCTACATGCCGATCATCACGGTGGAAGACTCCTTCCCGGAGGCGCTGCTGGATGGGTTTGGCGATTACGACAACCTGATCACCGAGTCCAAGATCCCACGTGACTCGGAGCATAAAGTCCATATCTTCAAAACCAATCATGAGAAGATGATCGAGCTGCCCTTCCTGCTGCATAATTTGCCACAAAGCGAAACACAGCTAGCCCGGTTCCTGGAGCCGATCCTGGATTATTACAGCCACATCATTATTGACAATCCCCCCTCCCTGAACATCATCCCGGTGGCATCGCTGATCGCCAGCCAGTATACGTTGGTACCGATTGAACCGGACCCACTTTCAATCATCGGTCTTTCTTCGATTTTTGCCACGATCAATCGAGTCAAGCGAGATTTCAATCCTGAGCTTCAGGTGATTGGCGTTGTGCCTTCCCGGGTCCGTGTCGCCCGCAAGCGTTACATGGAGGCCATCGAAGAGATCAACCAGGGCTATCCCGATCTGGTTCTGCCCTATATCAAAGACCTCGTCGAAGTCGAAGATGCCAACATGTCTGGCTCAGATATTTTTTCCTATACCACGCCCCAATCACAGCCCTATCGGCAGTTCCTAAAAGTTGTCCGGTCTGTCGTTGAGCGGATTGATAACTGATATTGAAGCAACAGAGAAAGAAGTGAATCATGGCAAAGCGACCGACATTTTCAGGCGTAGACCTCACGAACGTTTTCACTCAGACCGACACCGGCGAGGAAAGTGAAGCGCTGGCTCAACCAAAGCAAACTCATCGCGCCGCTTCAAAAATTCAAGTTAACCGTCAGTCTACTTACTCCATTCAGATTTCCGCCGTTCGGCCAGACCGCTATCAGGCCCGCCATGTACTGCCGCGGCAGCTGCGAGAGCCTTTCTTTAATCATGAATTGGATTGGCGTGAGACAGCCAATAAATGGTTGGAGCTGGCCCGTAAAGACAATTTGGTTCGTAACGAACTGGATGAATTGATGCAGCTGGGCCGCTCTCTGGATCAGGATGGCCAAATTAAACCGATCACCGGCAGCTTTATCAAAGACAAGGCCGGCCAACAGATATTTTTAATTCTGACCGGTGAACGTCGTTTCTGGGCCACCGTCATCCGGTCCGTTATGTCCGGCGAGGAAGACGAACCTCAGGTGTTGGCATTGGTTGATTCGGATCCGACCGTACGCAAACAGATCCTGGAAAATATTACCCATAAACCCCTGACCGCCATCGGCAAGGCTCGAGCAATTGCTCGGATTATTTTAGAAGAAGCCGATATTTTCCCTGTGGCTGATGAGCCTGAGGATATCTACTTCAAGAAGATGTTTGATGTCAAAACCACAGCAGAGACCGCCCAATTAATTGAGGAAACCCTGGGTATCAGCCAGTATCAGTATTACCGTTTCCGGAAATTATTGGAACTGCCGATTGAACTGCAATACCTGGCGGACCAGGCCGATATCCCCGAGGGCATTCTGCGTCAGCTGATGGCTATGTCCGCGGACGAACAGAAAAAAGCGGTCAAATATTATCTCAAACAGGAAGACCCGCCCAGCGTTCGTGAATTTCAGCGGCTGCTGGACGAGGACGCGCTGGATGAAACGCCTGCCAAAAAGCGCAAACCCCGTGCACCAAAGCCGCCTGTTATTAAACTGGCAAGCTCCTTCAACCGCTCTGTTACCAAGATGAAAACTGAAATGGCGAGCGATCCGAAATTCTTGGATAAAGCTGCTACCGAGATTGTCGGCTCAATGAAACCCGACGAGGTCAAGGAAGTTGTCTCGGTTCTGGAGGATCTGATCAAGCGGATCAATATCCGTAATAAGAATCGCTAAACGCATAAGATTTGCCACGTGGCAAAAATGGAGACCCGCAAAAAAGCGGGTCTTTTTTATTTCCTTCCGTTCGGAAATTACCAAGCGATATTTGCCACGTGGCAAATATAATAACGCTTGGTCTTATTTGTTTTCCCACGAACTGGTTGGACTTTTCGAGAGCCATAAAAGTATGTTGTTGAGTATGCGCTTCGTCCGATAGATTTGTCACGTGTCAAATTTATCATTGACTTTTACCTGGAACTTCAATGCGGAGTTTTCGATGTTTGAGTTGGATAAGTCTGCTCAAGGATTTGTGATTTTCACAAGATTTGCCACGTGGCAAAAATGTGTGATCGAGTTCGGTTATAATAATTTTATAAGTTGTGTGATGAATGGATTAGGGAGTGAGGATTACTGGTGGTTAAGGACGAGATCGAAAACCTGGAAAAAAAAGACCAAAGTGCTACGATGCCGACTCAGAAGGGTGGGGGTGAGGAGCAGAAAGTGCCTTCAAAAAAAGCAACCAAGGTTCACATCGCGACATTTCGCGGCATCCCATTAAAGTTGCATGAATCCCTAAAATCCATTGCCGCGGATCTCGGCATCGCGCCGGGCGAGCTGGCCCGTTACTTCTTGGAAAATGGTCTGGCGCGGATAGGCACAGGAAAGGAAGAAGTAGCACCCTCTTTCGTGCCTGGTGGTTACACGCTTTATCCCGATGAGAAACAGAACGCATCCCGCACCCGCCGGAAACGCTCCAAGAAATCTCAGCAGCCGCGTTCCTATTATGGTGTGCCGCGTGAAGTAGTGCAGGCGGTCCTGGAAAAAAGTCAGGCCATGGGCGTCACCCAGGGAGAGCTGGCGCGTCATTTATTTGAGCGGGGAGTGGCGCGTTTCAAGGCTGGTGATCTGGTTCTTGACCCTGTTCCGGTGCAGCAAATTGCCACTTTGTACCCGGAGGACATGGGGAAAGTGTGAGAAATGGGAAGATTCTGAAAATGTGTAAAGAGAATGTATATTAATATGAAAATGAATATATACAATTGCTATACATATAGATAATCAAGTAATATACATACACTAGAATAAACGCCTCGTATTCAAACCTTATATTGAATGGGGGGGATTGGGTGGGTACTTAATTATTTGCCTTCTGGGCCCTTAAATTCATTCTAAGAAGGGGTTGAATTGACCGCTGAAATTGGGCGAAGGCAGACTGTTCCACAACAAATTTGAAAGTCACGGATGGGCGTTTATCTGCAAAGAATGGTTAATAAATCCATTTGAGGAAAAATATTGGTGATGGTTTATCTTGGTTTACGTTTGTCTATGTCAATAGAACTAACTTATTCTACTGACTACTATTTCGTATAGGTATTATCTAGTAAAAATAGCGAATTAAGGTATAACTACGGCTTATAAAAAAGCGTCAAATCAACCATTATGCGCTTGGAGATGAATCTATGCGTAAAAACAAAAACCGGACTTTCTGTCAGGTTATCTTTCTAATATTTTCAGTGATCATATTTTGTGTTGCCATTCTGATGATCCAGGCTGCAGCGACGGTCTTCCGTTCGCAGATCCCGTTCTTCCAGTTGATCGATCAGCAAACCGCTTCGGTCGCTGAAACGGTCGGACCGAAACCCGCGCCTTATGGGGGGGTGGTGGATCTGCAAGTTCCGGTCACCACCAAGCTGTTCGTGATCCTCGGTTCTGACTACCGGCCGCAATCCGGTTTCCGGACGGATGTGATCATGCTCGCGGCGGTGGATACCATCAGCGGGCAGGTCAGTTTGGTTTCCTTCCCGCGCGATCTGTGGGTGACCATTCCCGGATATTACGAACAGCGGATCAACACGGTGATGCAAGTTGGCGGCTTTCCCTTGTTGGCGGATACCCTCCAAACCAATTTTGGCATCTATCCCACCGATTATGCCATGATCGATATGGCCGGATTTCTGGAAGTGATCGATGCCCTGGGTGGCATAAAAATCGAAACGGATGTTTTAACAGATGATGCCTGTGATGGGTCGCTGGAAGCGGATCGCTGGTGTGAAGTGGGGCCGGGGACCGTCAGGCTGGATAGTGACTGGGCGTTGTGGTATGCCCGGGCGCGCTATAACTCCAGCGACTTTGATCGAATGCGCCGAACGCAGGAAGTGGTTCAGGCGGTGATGAAAAAAGTGGTGAGTCCGCTTGGGCTGTTCAAGCTGCCGGTTTTGATGAACATTTATGGAGAAAATGTCCAGAGCAACATCACTCCTGGTGATCTATTGATCCTGAGCCGATTAGGGATCGGATTCAGCGCGGACAAAATCCATCATTACACCATTGGCCCAAATCAGGTGACGAACTGGACTACCTCGGATGGCGCGTCGGTTTTATTACCCAATACCCCGGCGATCCAGACGATTCTCCAAAACGCATTGAATTTTGAGTGATGGTTGAATACTTGTGCCTATTTTGATTTTGATAGTGCCATCATGTAGAATACGTATAGGGCAAATTCCTTTGCTTAATTACCATTACTAGGAGGAAGTAAACCAATGAAAGGACATCAAGAGGTTATTGACATCCTCAATAAAGCTTTGGCCGAAGAGTTGACATCCATCAATCAATATATGCTCCATTCCGAAATGTGCGATGACTGGGGTTATGGGAAATTACATGGAGTGATCGAAGCTCGAGCCATCACCGAAATGAAACATGCAGAAAAGTTGATCGGCCGGATCCTTTTCCTGGAAGGTATGCCGATTCTGTCTGAGTTGGAACCCCTGCACATCGGTTCCACGGTTCAGAAACAACTTGAGAATGACCATGCTGCTGAACTGGAAGCGGTCAAACTTTATAACGAGGCCATTGCGCTGACAACCAAACTGGCAGATAATGGCACCAAGGTACTGGTCGAATCCATCCTGACCGAAGAAGAAGATCACATCGATTGGATTGAAGAACAACTTGACCAGATTGAACAGATGAGCATCCAGGTCTGGCTCAATCACCAAATCTAAGATAAAGTTACAACAAGAAAAAGAAAAGAGCGGCGTGAGCCGCTCTTTTTGGTTGTTTCTTTGGATAGAAGTTAAAGGTCTTTTCGATTCAACCAATTTTTCAGGCTGGCATTGAACACTGTTGGATCTTCTTGCTGGGGCAGGTGTCCCACCCCTGGAATGTCCATGACTTCCACATCCAGTTGGACGGCCTGGATGGCAGCTACGTTGTTCGCCGAGAAGAGATCGTCCAGCTCACCCCGGATGATCAGAGTAGGAACGTCAAGTTTCGCCAATTGCTCGGGCAGGTCAGCCTGCACCTTGCGAACCCAGGGCGTCAGATGGCGCAGGGTGGAGAAGTAGGCTTTGCGTTGGCCGTTGCTCCAAACACGTTTGTTCACCCGTGTATAAAGGAACTCCCGATCCGCGTCCGGCAGTCTGTCCAGGTCATGATAGACAATCCGCAGGGAGTCATAGGCAGCTTTGGGGTCTTTACGTAACCCGGTATAAATCGCTTCGCCCACCAAGGGGAGCTGCATCATTTTCAGGCCGCGATCTTCCATCCGGTCCGGTTGGTAGAGCGCGCCATCCACCAGCACTAGGCCATTGAGTCGTTCCGGATATTCAACCGTAATGCCCTGGGAGAGGATTCCGCCCAGCGAACTGCCCATCAGGATCGCCTTTTCCAACCCCAGGACATCCATCAACTCTAGGATGGATTGTTTCATCAATTCGGGGGAATAGGCTTGTTTGATATGATCCGAGCGGCCAAAACCGGGCAGGTCCATAATGATCACGTGATGATCTTCCGCCAGGGGTGCTACTTGGTGCCGCCAGGTGTCGGCTTCATCGCCCAGGCCGTGAATCATCACAATGGCGGGTTGGTTTGGGTCGCCGGCTTCGAAATAGAAGATAGAAAAACCGAGGTTGGGGAGGGCTGCCGTTTTCCCCAGAGCAGCCAGGCTGGGCCAGGGGGTCATCGGTTGTTGATAGGGGCTTGATTTTGCCATTTGATTTACCTTTCAAACAATAGGGTACTGCGATTCAAGGTTAATATCCCAATACCAGATCGACTTTATTGAGAATGGGCTGACCGCGGTTGGCGGCATTCAGTAATTTCGCCAACGCAACGATCCGCTGATGTTCGACTTCTTCCACCATTCCGCCACGGTGGGGACTGAGGACAAAATTATCCAACTCACCCAAGGGTGCATCGGTGGGTGGAGTGTTGGCGCGGGCTTCATGCGATTCAGGGTAATGGTACCAAACGTCACTGCCGGCGGCGCGCAGTTGGCCGGACTTCAGGGCGTTATACAGCGCCCATTGATCGACCACTGGGCCGCGCCCGGTGTTGACCAGCAGGCCGCCGCGCGGCATTCGGTTGAGTTCTGCTTCTCCGATCAGCCCTTCTGTCTCGGAGGTGAGGGGGAGGGCAATCAGCAGGATATCGGCCGTTGAAAGCAGTTCAGCCATCAGCTCGTCGGGATAGATATCGACATCCAGGTGACCTTGATAATCCTCCGGATGTTTCTTGGTCGCCATCACTTTCATTCCTAATCCCAAACAGAGACCGGCCAGCGCCTGACCGACTTCACCAAAGCCGAGGATCAGGGCTCGCTTACCGCGCAGCAGGATGGCTTTAGGTCCCTCATAGCGCGGCCGCCAGTCATTCCTGCGAAGGGCCTGGTCCATTGGGATCAGGCGTTTGGCAGCGGCTAGAAGTAAGGTCAAAGCCATTTCAGCGGTATTTACGTTATTATGGTGCAGGTTATGAACGGTTACTTTCGGATAGTTAAGCATCAAGGTGCGGGTCTCTTCGGGCAGCCCAGCCCAGGGGATGATTATCGCCTTGAGGTTGGGGCTGGCTTCGATCCACTCCGGTTTAGGTGTGGGATAAACCAGGATATCAAAATTAGGTTTCTGGGGAATCTCCTGACCTTCCGTGACGATGATCTTGGGGTCCAGAAGGGAACGGAACTCGTCAGTGTAAGCGCCAAAAGTCAAACGATAAAAATGAACGCGCAGGGGCATGGTATCTCCTGTGAATTGGGTTGATAAGTAATTTTACGCCAGAAGTAAAGCCCAATGCCAGCTTTTGGGGAGTGGAAATTGATATAATAACTCGAAGAGTTTTCAAGCGAAAAAGTGAGTAGCCTGATGAAATTCGATAAGAAATCGATATTGTTTGGTTTGATCTTCATGGTCATGGGAATTGTTTTCATGTTCATCTTTGGCCAGATCACGGACTTGACCTGCGATAAGACGGACACCGGTACGACGAAATGTACGGTGGAAGTGAAATTTCTGGGGATCATTCACTTATCCACCAATGAATTTCGGGATGTTTATCGGGCTGAGGTGGAAGAAAGCTGTGATGATGAAGGGTGCAGCTACCGAGTCGTCCTGACCACTATCGACGGTGAGCGACCTCTGACTTCATTCTATTCTTCCGGTTGGGCCGGAAAGGACAGAATGGCTGGGCAGATCAACACTTTTATCGGATCAGATCTTAATCGGGGAACATTGTTTATCCGGGAACAATCCGGCATGTGGGCATCCTTGCTGGCGATGGTGTTCCTTTTGGTGGGGCTGTATCAGCTTTTACTCAAAGGATTGATTCAGCCAAACCAGGCTGACTGACATAAAAAAAACGAGCCCCGATTCGACGAGGCTCGTTTCGTATAGGTAAATAAATACTTTATCTTAACGCTTTATAAATTTCAGGGTGGATGGTCAGGTTCCTGTTTTTCTGAGCGATGTAGAGGTAGACCATTTTGGCGGTTTTGAAGAGTTCGGCTCCGGCATATGAGACACCTGGGATCGTGATCTTGATTGGCTGACCTTTTAGATAGGCCAGCAGCAGACGTTCGGTGGCATAGAAAAAGCCTTCCGAGAAATCCCCGGCCCCCAAATAGCCATTGACGACCAATTCCTGAACGCGTTTTGCCGCTTCAAAATACATGCTGCTGTTTTCGGGGATATATCGCCCGCCATCGAAGTGCTTACGTTCGTTAAACATCTGCACAGCCCAGGGAGAAAGGGGGTCTGAATATGGATATTTAGTCGGGTTGGCTAAGAGTTGTTCGTAGATAGCCTTCTTGAGAGGTGTCTTCTCAGGAACAATACCTTCCATCAGGACGCGTAGCATCCAGCCAAAGGGCGCCAGGCCCACAGGGATCCAGAGGTAATTGATCTGAAATTGCATCGCCTTCTGGCTGACCATTGAAATCAAGGTGAGAGTAAGCATGAAGATCAGAATCAGGATGGAGATACTACCCAGACCAATCGGGATAATGAAATCATAGTTCTTTCGGTTGGTCATCGCAAAGATCCGATAGAGGGAAATCAGATATCCAAAGGAAACCAATCCGCCACAAAGCAGGATCGCAACAATCAGGATCGACACTTTCAGGTCGAGTTGATTAGTGACGATGATTACCCCCATAAAAATGATTGTTAAGAGGATGAATACAGTATTTGCCAGAATCTGTTTGGATTCCCGCCAGGACCGCATCAGGAAATCCGCAAAGGCTTTACCAGGTGCATTACTAAATTTATCCTGGTTATCCTCTTTGGGCTTATTGAATATCCTGGAAATTAAATACAGAACAGGAATTAAGATAAATCCTAACCAGAAAAGTCCCCAGAGTTCTTCCATAAATACTCAAGTTCTCCCTTCTTGTAATTTTCCAGTCACTTTCAAATAATGATAATTATTTTGAATTCGATTTGTTGATTATAAAGCTTTAGTGTTTACTGTTCATTAATCAATAGTTAGAGCTTACTTTTATCTTGATGATACGTTGATGAATTAATTCAATTATCCAGTTTTTCTGTGTTTGATGGATAAAAAGACTATCACTACCACACAGAAAGTGATTCCACCGAACTTAAGCAATGTGAAACCCTGCGCCAGCCAGATCAGCCCAGGTTTGAATTTCGGATAACTCGCCGTGATCGCTACCATAATGAAGTTCTCTGCCAGATCACTCACAAACGGCAGGAAGGCGATCAACGGGAAAGGGCGGCTTTCCCCAGAATTTTGTGTTACCAACAGACTGAGCCCTGCGAATAGTAATAATCCATAAAGGAAGGGGAAGGCCAGGTCTGTGGTAAAGTGCATCATCTGATAAGCTTGGCGGCCTGCTGGCCCGATGGCTGTCAGGAAGTCATAGACATAATCCGGCGTATAGATGCCTTTCATGTCCGGCACGGAGTAATTGGGTGCCAATGCCAATATCCGGGGCCGGCTGCCTGCCAGGGCCGGGATGGAGAACAAAGCTACATTAAACAGGACCAGGACCAAGAGCATGAGAACCACTCTTGAGTTGCCAAAGCGTTTGATAATATTCTGCATCTACAATAAATTCCTGATAAATATTCAGATTAATGTTAATATTAACATAGAGAAGGATATAATTCGGATAAGTAAGCAAACATTATAAAGGGTTTGAGCCTAATTAAATATTAGCCCGTTCTATCAATTCTAAGATTGACAGTCGATATTTCGGGTTGTATAATCCTTCTGTTTGATTATTTTTTATAAAAAGAAGTTTATATTGATGGATAAGTATCAAGAGTTCCAAGCGCCGATTCAAGACGACCCTGAAGGGTGCCTTCAGATCTAAAAACGCGCCCAGAACTTCCTTGAGTTTCAACTTTGCAATAACCAGGATCGCAGTTCTGTGACCCTGGTTTTTTGTGCGAAGAATATGTTGTTTAGAGAGGTTCCTGCTATTATGCTAGATTATTTGGACCAAAGTTTTCCACTCCTGATTGTTTTTGGGGTGGCCTCGATTGCAGTTTTGGTGTTGTCATCCAATGTTGCTGTGAAGAAATTGACCGGACTGGCGGGGTATTTCCGGTTATCTACAACTTTCATGGGCGTCACCGTCGTCTCTTTGGCGACGAGTATTCCTGAAATCGCAGCTCACTATACGGCGTCCTTCGGTATCCTCAGCGGTGCCTTGGATTTCCAGGTGAGTTCGGCCGTGGTTCTGGGAGCGAATATCGGATCGGATGTGATCCAGCAGACCCTGATCATGGCGGTTGTGATCTTGATGGCCGGCGGGCTGCAATTTAAACGCTATTTCCTCTGGAAAAGCATGATCCCTATGATTGCCACTACGGTGCTGTGTATTATCCTGGGTGTTGATGGCGTCTATTCCCGTCTAGATGGTGTGATCCTTTTTGGCTCTTTTTTGGCCTATATGTATTATCTTTATGTAGATGAACGCAAGCACTACCGTGAAGAAGATCATGGTTTCACCGAAGAGGGTGAAAAGCCGGAAGGGGTTCCTGAAAACGGTAAGCAGGCTCTGCGGGATGCTGGAATTGCCTTAGCAGCCTTAGCTCTCACTGTTGGCAGCGCCATGATCGCCCTTAAGGCGACCGAGGTTGTGGTTGCCAAAACAGGCGTTGGCGGTTCATTAATTGGTGTCATCACGCTGGGTGTGGCATCAGCCCTCCCGGAATTGATTACTGCCATCTCTGGCGTTCGGCATGGGGATGCAGGGATTTCCCTCGGCACACTGGTGGGCAGCAACATCACCAACCCCCTGGTTGCCATCGGCGGTGGTGCTCTGATCAGCCGCTATTGGGTTCCTGGTCCATTGGTCCTTTGGGACCTGCCCTGGGAAACCATCACCGGTGCTGTGCTCTGGCTGATCCTGTGGTTCAATAAGGGTAAGCTGGGCAAGTGGAGCGCGTTCTATCTGATCGCCCTGTACTTTGTCTATATTGCGCTGAGGATGATCTTCTTCGCCGCAGACTAACCCCCACAATATAAAAATAATCCCCGGTCACACATGGCCGGGGGTTTTTTGTTTCTAGCGACTTGCTTTGGGGACGACGATCCAAAGGATGATATAGGGGAGCAGACCTGGCAGCCCGCCGGGGATCAATAGGATGAAGAACAGCAGGCGAAACCAGAAGGCTGAAATTCCGAAGAACTCGCCCAATCCACCGCACACACCGGCTACGACCCGGTTGCGGCGGGAGCGTCTTAGTGGGTTTCTGGTTGGTTGATTCATTTTTTAATTTCCTTTCTTACTAAGTTATACGCAGGAACTGAGAAAAGGTCGCGGGGCAGCATCCCGATAAGGTTTGGGATATAATAACTTGTACTTATTTGTTGATTTAGAGGATGTTATGACCCAAACGAAAATCGCGTATCCCTTTGAACACCTTGAAAACGGCATGCAAGCGGATGACCTGAAAGCGTTTAAGGATCAGGTCCGCTCAGTGGTTGCTGATCCAATGCTTTTGGAAGAACAAAAGCGGTTGGCAATGACGGATGCTGCCTATAAGACTTTATCCTATCCGCAGGCCTCCGATGCAGCCCTGGAAGCACTGGGCGAGGGTATCATCTGTCTGTTGGGAGAGGGGCCTGCGCCCTATCATCCCCGCTATGTTGCCCCCGATTTTCAAAAGCTGCTCGATGAGGGTTCTGATTTCTTTGACCTCAAACCCGCGACCAACCTTTATGAGGCGGTGACGAGCCTGTTGACGCTCTATAATTATTCGCCCACTGCCGGTGACCCGCCTTATATTGGCAATCTGGATACCCTATTGGAACCTTTTGTCCAAGACTTGCCCACAGATGTGGCTCGCCCGGTTCTGAAATCTTTCTGGACTCTGATTGACCGGCTCCATCCGGATGCTTTTGTGCATGCCGATATTGGCCCGGAAGCGACCCGCACAGGCGAGATGTTGTTGGATATCGATCATGAAGCCGGGACGATCACTAACCTGACCCTGCGATATGACTCGGAAGTGACCCCCCGGGATTTCGCCCTGAAAGCTGTTCGCAACGCTCTGCAGCTTTCCAAACCCTATTTCCTCAACCATCCCCTGCATCTGGCGGACTGGGGACCGGATTACATCGTTGCCAGCTGCTATAACATCATGTGGCTGCGGGGTGGGATCTTCACATTGGTTCGGCTTAACCTGGCGGAAGCAGTACGGCATTTTTCCGGTAATCTGGAAAAACTGCTGGATGTCGAAATTCCCCGCCTGGCTGCGCTCCAGGTGGAAGTGATGAACAGCCGCATCAAGCATATTGTGGAAGAAATAGGCTGGTTTGAGAGCAACATTTTTGTACAGGAAGGTCTGCTGGATCCAGAAAAATTCTCAGCTTATGCCGGTGTGCTTGGGTTGAATGAAATGGTCAACGAAATGATGTCCCGGAGCGGGAAACCCGAAGCCAAGTATGGGCACGACGCCGAGGCGAATGCCGTAGCTGTGCAGATCATTTCCCGGCTTAAACAAGAATTAGGTAAACATCCTTCCCCTTATTGCCGCGGCACCGGTGAACGGGTGGTTTTTCACGCTCAGGTCGGCATTTCCGAGGATGATGAAACGACCCCTGGCTGCCGAATCCCTGCCGGTACAGAACCGGAGATCTACACGCATTTGCAGGCGACCGCGCCTGTGCAATCCTTGGTGGAAGGTGGCGTGAGTGATATTTTTGAATTTGACCAGACTGCCCGGCAAAATCCTGAGGCGGTATTGGATATTATCAACGGCGCGATGAAACTCGGGCTGCGGGATATCTCAATTGGTTCAAACGATTCTGAGTTTGTCCGGGTGTCGGGCTATCTTGTCCGGCGCGCTGACCTGGAACACCGCCAGGAGGAGCAGCTGCTCCGTTATGGCACTGCGGAAATTGCCCGGGAATTCTTCAATTCTCAGCCTAATACTCTCCATCGCCGGGAGCGGCAGGTCTGATGACGAAAAGGGTGATGGGACGGATCAATAACATCCTCCCCCAGAGTTTCGTGGACGGTCCGGGAAACCGGAGTGTCGTCTTTTTACAGGGTTGCCAGTTCAACTGTCTCTATTGCCATAATCCGTATACGATTAATTATTGCAACGCCTGTGGAACCTGTGTGGAAAGCTGCCCGGTCGGGGCTTTGAGGCTTGATGATGGCGAAGTCCTTTGGGATGCAGTGAAATGTGTGCAGTGCGACACCTGTATTGATATTTGCCCTAACAGCAGTTCCCCCAAAGTTCTTAACCAAACACCGCAAGCTACCTGGAAAGCGCTTCAAGCCTTTGTTCCCTTCATTTCCGGTGTCACTGTCACGGGTGGTGAACCCGGGTGCCAGCCGGAATATCTCGCTGAACTGCTGAGACTGATTAAATCCCAGTCCGATCTGACCACCTGTATTGAGACCAATGGTGGGGTGGGGCCTGAAGTGATTGAGACCTTGCTGCCATACTTGGATTATGTGATGGTGGACTTGAAAGCCTTTGACCCTGAAGTTCACCTCGCGCTGACCGGTCAGGATAATGCCCGCACGCTTGAGACGATCAAGATGGTGGCCGAAGCGGGAAAGTTCCACATGGTCCGCACGGTGGTTGCCCCCGGCTACACGGATGATGAGGCGCAAATAATTGAAATTGCCGGGTTTTTGGCCTCACTGAATCCTGAGATCCATCTCCGCCTGCTGCGTTTCCGGCCGCATGGAACCCACGGCATTGCCTCAAGCTGGGAGTCACCTACGGATGTCGTTATGGACCACTTGATTGAGATGGCAAAAAGCACAGGTCTGGTGAATGTGGACCGCTCTCTTTAATTTCTCCCTGATTAATTTCATAATCCACCTAACGAAAATATTGTCGGTTTTGACAAGCTGTATACAAACCTATTTGTATAGCATTGAATATATTATTGTGTGAAGGAAAGCTGTGAAACTCGAAAATTGACTGCGATAATTACGTTTCGACCGTGACCAGATCTCTTAACAGGCAGTTGCTAACGCGGTGGGGGTGACCTGACTGATCATCAATTCAATTGAGAATGGCAAGTTAAATCCAAGTAAGGGTTTGACGCTCAATATCGCCCAATTCTTTGGGGTGATCTTCCAATTTTCAGCCAGCAACTTAGTCTTCAGCAAACAAGCCTGAAATAACTCAAAATTTAATATAAAGGAATAATGAATGACCTCCGGGTGGACAGGCCGGAGGTCATTCGTATGAAGGAGGTAGAAATGAAGCCGATTAAGACATGTTGTGGCCGAATTCCTGTGAGAAGTTTGGTGGCTGTTGAGTGGGCAGGATGCCCAGAAGCCGGGCTTTTGAGACAGCCTGGCTGCGGTTATTCACGTTGAGTTTGCGGTAGATCTTGATACTGTGCGATTTAATCGTATTGGTGGACAAATACAACTTTTGAGCAATTTCCTGATTTGTCAGCCCTTCCGATATCAATTTCAGAACATCCATCTCCCGATGGCTGAGGGTATCAATATTGCCCAGATCATTGACCGGATTTTTCTGGCTGGGGTTTAGAGCGGCCAGGTAGGCCAGCAGTTGACTGGTGAATTCCGGCGCGATCCCCGCTGAGAGAGTTTCATAGAGCAAAGGGATCAATTTGCCGCCTACGATCATGAAATCCCCAAAATTCTCTTCAGATTCCGCCAGTTCAATTGCCTTAGTTAGTGCTCGAACGGCTTTTTCGTGACATCCCAGGTACTGGTGGACAATCGCCAGGGAGCAGAAAGCGCTGGTCAGGTAGGCATTAGCGTTCTGCTGGATGAAATAGGGGATGATCCCTTCAAGAATTTCGGCCGCCCGTTCCGGTTGGTTTTTAACCAGGTAGATCCGCGCCGCAACTGGCAGGATCAGACCCAGTTCAAAGCCAAAACGAGTCAGGAGCTGATCGGGGGCGAGTTTATCGATCCCACTGGAGATCAACCAGATATTCGCTCTTTCGATCCGCCTTTCCTCCAGGTGGATTCGGGCTTCCATCGCCAAGGTCATCTGGTCATGCATGTCTTGATATAGTCCCAGTTTGCCCTGGGTCAGATAACGCAGTTCCTGAATGTTCTTCAAGGCGCTGCGGGTGTCATTTTCAAGAATATAGACTTCGCTCAGGCCGTGATAGGCGCTGTGGGCATAATAAATATCTGTTTTCTTACCCATCTGGATGGCGCGCTTGAAGAATGACTTGGCTCTCTCCATTTGATGCCAGCTCAGCAACAGCTGACCGTAGCCCGCAATGATCTTGATGGCATGGGGCATCAGTTCAAGGTTGTTCTCTTCGATGAATGCCAGCGCTTTTTGGTAAATCACTCCGGCTTCTTTCAACCGACCCTGCACCTTCCGGATGAAGGTTAGGTAGTTGTAGGCTGCCAAAACGCCGCCCCAATCTCCCAACTCGTAGCTGGAGAGCAGCAATTGCTCGAACCAGGGGATGGCATTCACCAGGTCATTCCGTAGGAGATAGGCCACACCCAGGTTGCGTTCGACGAGGTTGCGGAAAAAGGTGTGTTTACTGCTGATCTTTTCGAGGGCCTTTTTTGAAAGGGCGATCCCTTCCAGCGGGTCCGCGGTATAGCCTTGAATGACGGCTTTGATCGCGCCAATCTCGCCTGTTAGTTTGCCCCTGGATATCTGGTCTTCAGCTTGTTTGAGCGCGTCCAAAATGGATTGCTGGGAATATTCACTGAAGAGCATTGCCACAACCCGGTAAACCATCAAAATGGGCGCTTGTCTGCCATAGTCAGCGTCCAGGGCGGCAATGAATTGCAGGAAGGCGTCATATTTCCCCGAAAGCAGCAGGGATTCGGCATGCGATTCGAGCAAAGTGATGGCCCGACGTTGATCCCCTGCAGTGAGGGCATGTTGGATGGCTTCCTTTATCATGCCATTGTTCTCAAACCACATGCTGGCCCGGCCGTGGAGGATGCGTTTTTGGCCTGGCAGGAATCCTTCAGCTTTCTTTTGGAGAACTTCGCGGAACAAAGGATGGATTTGATACCACAAAGACTGGGAATCCAAGGGGAAGAGGAATAAATTTTGTTTTTGAATGATTGCAAGTGATTGGCGGGCCGAGGTTTTATCAATCAACAGCATGGCAGCAGCCAATTCAGGATTGATCTTTTCGAGTGCCGAAGCACAATAGAGGATGGATTGGATCTCTTCCGGCTGTCCTTCCAGCACTTCCCAGGTCAGATAATCCAGGGTGTAGACCCGATTCTGCTTGAGGCTGTGGAGGATATCCTTCAGGGCGGTGTCCGCATGCAGGTTCATAGCAAGTAACTGCAGCCCAGCCACCCAGCCCTCGGTGATCCGTTTCAAATAGCTGAGGACTTCGCTGTCGAGGTGCAGGCCAAAGTTGATATCGAAGAAGTTCTCCGTCTCAGCGGAGGTGAACCGCAAGTCTCGAATCGTGATCTCGGTCATCTGCCCACGAGCGCGCTGACGAGCCTGGGAGAATTTAGGTTCGGTCCGGGTAACCACCACTAAAGTAGTCGTTGTGGGAAGGTGATCGAGCAGGAAAGCCAGAACGGTGTCAATTTCGGGAGAATCGACATTGTGATAATCATCTAGCACGATGATCAGAGGCTGCCGGGTGTCGGCGATTTTATTGACCAATAGGGTCTGAATGTAATCAATGGGGAGAGGTGGACTGGCTGTGGTGACGGGCAGGAGGCTTTCTTCCAGCTCCGGTAGTGCATGGCAAACAGCTGTGACGAGGTAGTTGAGAAACTGCCGAGGGTGGGAATCTGCGGACTCGATGGTGAACCAGGCTGTTGGAGAATGAATCATTTCAATCCAGGAGCGGACCAGAGTGGTTTTGCCAAACCCAGCCGGTGCATTCACCAGGAGCAGTCGGTGATGGTTTTTATGCCCCAGCGAGAGTTTTTCTAAAAGCCGGGTGCGTTCCACCAGTTTTGTGCGGAGATAGGGAATAAAGAGTTTCGTTTTCACCAAAATAGACGACATATTAAATATTAACATGCCGAATTAATCCCCACACCATACTCTGGTAGGGTTTTTTTGTCCGGTAGTTAATATTTGAAATGAGTGTGATAGCCCAACAGGCCCGACATGATCTCTTCATATTGCTTGCGGGCGATATCCACAAAGTGGATTTTCTTGATGACATTATCCGCATAGGCCCGAACAAGCTCATGGCTGAGGCCCAAATTGTCGGCGACCGTTGTTGGGCAGGTACCTTGAGAAAATTGTTCTAAAATCTCCTTTTCTTTATCCGTCAGAAGGAAGGGGAATTCGGATGGTGATTGAACTTCCTGGCGACTGCGTTCCAGCAGACTGCTGGCTACGAAACTGGGCAGGTAGATTTCATCATCCAGAAGCGTTTGCAGGATCCTGGGCAGCTTTGTCAGTTCGCCGCGGTCAGGGATGATGACGTCAGCGCCGGCCCGGATTGTATCAAAGACAGTATTGCAGTCCCAGCTATTAGGGATAACCAGGATTCGGGTGCGAGGACTGACGGTTTTCAGTCGCTGGACCAGAACATTGGTTTCCTGGCAGTTCTCATTTAGGTGGATCAGTAGGAATTCAGGGGCATATTGGCTGAGGAGGGTCCGCGCGTTGATGAATGAATCGGTGATTCCCGCCAATCCAAAGGGTGTCCCGGCCAGGGCTTTGGAGGTGACATCCACCGTATCTTTCAGGTTGGAGAATATGATTAATGGGTATTTTTCGGCCATGCTGCCGCTCCGGTGAATAAGTGGGTAACAATATTTAGACAATCTTAGTATAGCTAATGGGCTGTCGGCTGACCTGCCCCCCGAGGGGTATTTTGACCAGTGCTGCAGGAGGGTATGGGTAATGAGGATGGAGGATATTTTTGTAGGTCATGGCCGTGCAAGAGACATGACGATGGATTTATGGGGCGAAAATGCGGAATGGTGACCCCTTCCCGTCTTCGGCACCCTTCCCCTCGAGAGAGGAAGGGCTGGGGATGGGGTATTATTCGAAGTTGGAATCACTCTAAGAATTAAAAACGCTCCCCGGCAAACCCGAAGAGCGTTTTTATATAATCTTCTATCGAAATTTACACTGCATCTGCGATGAAAGCATGCAAATCCTTTGACACCTTAGCCAATGACGGCAGGTGCAGGTACATCATGTGGCCCGCAGGGTAATAGGTCATCTTGATATTGGCTTGCTGCATTTCCGGCAGTGGAATGTGCTTATAGGTGTATTCCGTGGCCAGGAAGGGGGTTGCCAGGTCGTAATACCCATTGCAGACGATCACTTTCAGCCCGGGATGGAGTTGGAAGCCGCGCCGCAGGTCAGCCGCGGTGTTCACATAGTGGTTCTGATAGCTCTCATACTTCCAGGTTTCATAGAGCGATTTTAGGATCTCATAGGGCAGATCGGTCTCGTATTCCAGGTCACGCCGCAAATAGTCATACATTGTGGCGGTATAGGGGCCGAGGATGGCTGAATAACTGGGATCTACCTCATGGACCTCGCCAACCGAATCGGTATCGAAGCCTTTATAGCGGCTGTCGAGACGGCCGATGGTCAGGCCCTCATCCCGCAGCAACTCCTTGCAGAACCGGTGGATGTTGATCCGCAGATTTGTCTGTTCGAGGTAATTCTTCGAGAGCCCGGTCAGCCGGACCAGTTTCTCCACAATCTGCTGTTTTTCTTCACCTTTGAGGTCGTTGCCTTTCATTAATGCCAGGGTGTAATCTGTCATTGCAAATTCCCGAGATTCGGCAACGGCTTTTTCCAGGTCTTCCTGCAGGTCAGCCGGGAGTTTGTGATGATACCAGGCCGTGGCCGTGTAGGAGGGGAGGAACAGGATGAAAGGCAGGTCATTCCCCTCATCGAATTTGGCGGTCATAAAATTCAGTATGGAGGAGACGAACATGATCCCGTTCAGGTACATGCCGTGGCGCTGGTGCAGGTACCCGGCCAAACCAGCTGCCCGCGTGGTACCGTAACTTTCACCGATCAGGAACTTGGGCGAGGTCCAGCGTTGGTTGCGCGTGGTCCAGATTCGGATAAATTCGCCAACCGATTCGATGTCCTTGCGGACGTTATGGAATTGATCGGGTTTTTCCTTGGGGACGGGACGGCTGTAACCGGTGCTGACCGGATCAATGAAGACCAGATCGGTCACATCGAACAGGGAAAATTCGTTATCCACGAGTTTGTGGGGTGGGCCAACGGGTTCGCCTTCTTCGGTCATCAGGACCCGTTTGGGCCCAACCAGGCCCAGATGCATCCAAACGGAAGAAGACCCCGGCCCGCCATTGAACGAAAAGGTCAGGGGGCGATTGGGCTCCGGGTTTTCTTTCGTATAGGCCACATAAAAGATGCTGGCTTTTTGTTTTTCGCCCTCTTCAACGTCCTCTTCCTTGAGGATGATCGTGCCGGTGGTGACGGTGTAGTCAACCTTTTGACCGTTCAGCGTGATCGAGTGGTGGGTTTGGGCTGTGGTCTCTGCCACCGGGGTGGGGGCAGGAGCAGATTTATCATTTTCCGGGGAATTGTTCTTTTCGTCAGCCAAGGTTTCCTCCAGTTAGATCTCAGGCGGGTGATATCTAATTGTATCTCTTTTTATTCTGACCTAAATGGCATCCCAGGAGATGGCGTTGAGGTCATCCACAAGCCAGTTGGTATAACGAGCCAGTGTTGCCCGTTTTTCAGGATGTTTGGAAATGCCAATTAGCTGTAAATGAATGGGAATGTCAATTTCAGCAAGCGCTTTTTGAGATGCCAGACCACAGGCCAGGCCCTTGAAAGTGTCTTCAATCACCGTAACCCGTGCACCATCCAATGCCTCCCAGGCTGTCCGTTCTCCGTGACCTTCCAACAGGTCATTGGAGATCCGCAGGGATTCTTCCACCGTCTGCCCCAGAATCAACTGTAAAAGTCCGAGGGCATGGAGTGGATGGGGCTTAAAAAGAAGGTGATCTGCAACGTGGAGTTGGGTTTCTGCAAACCAGGCCAGGGTGCCGGAGCCCATCAGGGGCAGATCCGGCAGGCCAACAAATTGAGCGCCAATTTCGGCTTCAGGTGAGCTGAGGTAACCGGGCGGGGTCTTGCAGGGGCGGTTGGTTAGAATACCGGCCTGGTGTTCGGGCATATCAAGCCAGTCCTGCAGTTCTGCCAGCTTGGATTCAGTCATCACCTGTTTATCCTGGGTCATCAGGAAACTTTCCGCGTTGAGCCGAGGGGTCAACCCGTAATGCTGTTGAAAGACTTCGCTACCCAAAATGGTTTCCTGATAGGCCGGCAGGAGGGGAGATTTATAAATGTTGCGGGTATTGAACAGGACCAATTCGAGGTATTCCCGTTGAGCGGCGTCCAGCCAGGGATTTTCCCCGGCCAGGATCTCATAAGCTCTGGGGCCGGGATCGTCGCCAATTTCGGTGAAGCGGTCTAAAAAAGAGGAAATGTCCGGTGATTCCTCGGTGATGATAGGATTGCGGGGGGTGATTTGGTCATACCGGATGGAGCCATCCAGTTTCCAAAGGTCAATCAGCATCAGGGCGGCACAAATGGATTGGGAATCCCATTCATTGGTCACGCTCATGGCTTCGAAGCGGCCGATTTCACCTGGGGTGATCACGGCATTGGGCATCCCGAGGGCTGCGCCGATCCGCTTGACAGCGGCGATCAAGGCGGTGTGGTATCCGACTTGCTCCAATAGGACGCCATCCATATCAAAGAGAATGATGGATTTGCTCATTGGTGGCCTCCCAGTGAAAGTCGGTTGGATTTCATTATATAAAGACGATTTGCAATGTTGGCAATGATGGTGTTCATAGGCTATTTCTCTGGTCTGGCTTTCTTTGTAAAGGCAATCCAATGGATTATACGCGAATTTTTGGGCCTTGTCGCGGTCAATATAATCGAGATGTGGATACACAGGGGGAGTTCAACCTGATCTCATGCTTGATCAGTTTCTTTGGGATGAGATTTTTTCAACCGGTCATGGGCGCGGCGACATGGACGGGCTTTACCGTTTTCCAAGTCATTCTGGGCATCATGATCCTGCTGCCGGTTGGGAGGCTGATTTTTTTTGCCGGGGTTGGTTGAAATAAGTCCCTTGACGTTTTTTGTCAACGCCAAGGCTAAACTTTGCATGAAAAATAAATAATCCGGCGCGCTAACAATTCCCCTTAATTTCTGTCGTCTTTCTCTGCGCTTTGAAGTAAAGCTTGTTGGATGATCTGCTTAGCTTCGTTTCGGTCAAGTGATGGCTTCACAAGCAGCCATTCGTCAATGAACTGGCTGCGAATCTTATTGAACAGCTGCCGTTCATTAAAATTCAAGCTTTTCCAATTTGATTGGCCATTAAGGTCCCGCAGTAACCGGGCCCGTGAATCAAGGGTGCCCTCATTCCAGCGTTCATCGGATTGATTTATCCGGGATTTGTGATTCGTTTCAATTTCTATTGGTTTTTCCGCCAAGATTTCTAGCGCTTCTTTAAAATCATTCTTATTTCGTATGGGCTCAACTCGGTTGCTGTCTTCATCGCCGACTGGAAGCCAATAAGTATTCTTCTTGGTCTCGACCTCATAATAGGCCTTACGCTCGTCCCCCAATCCTTTTTTCTTGATGTCCTTTATTTCCCCGACCCCAAAATGATGGTGAATAATCCATTGGCCAATTATAAATTTACCTTTATCTTCTGGAGTCATTAATTGCCTTTCATTAATGATGGATGAAGGATATTGTAGATTGAATAAGGTTCAGCTTGTGTAGCGCCTGAACAGATACTGTTTAATTCTCTGAATTCTATTTCGTATATTTGTTATACCGGAAGACAAAACTAATAATAAGCCCCCAATAACAGAACTGGTTGTCACATTGACATAATTGGCCGAAAAAGCACTTTTGGATTGGGGTTTTAAGGAGAGAACCTGTGTATAATGAATAAAAATTCCAGACCTTGAAGGAGCGTAGATGACATCCCCAAAAATTACCGTAATTGGCAGTTACGTCGTTGGCATGACCATGCGAGCACCTCGTTTCGCAGTGGTAGGGGAGAGCCTGATCGGGACAGATTTTGATATGGGGCCGGGTGGTAAGGGCTCCAATCAAGCGATCGGTGCAGCTCGGTTAGGGGCACAGGTCAACCTGCTTGAAAAGATCGGAAAGGATGTCTTTGCCCAGGAAGCAATGAACTTCTATGCTTCAGAGGGAATAGATACGCAATATATCATTCAGGATCCGGATTCTTATACCGGCGTCGCCTTTATCACCTTGAATCCGGCAGGTGAAAACCTGATCGTGGTGGATGTTGGGGCAAATGAGGAGCTTTCACCGGAGGATGTGGATGCGTTCCAACCGGTGATCGCGGATAGCGATGTCGTGATGACCGTTTTGGAAATCAAAGCCGAAACCGCGGCCAGGGCGATGGCACTGGGAAAGGCGGCCGGCGCGATCACCATTCTGAACTGTGCACCAGCCAGACCTTTGCCTGAATCCATTTACAAGGATGTGGATGTCCTCACACCAAACGAGACTGAGTTGAAAATTTTATTGGGTTTGGCGCCGGATGAGCCTGGCAATGTCATTGATCTGGCCCGGGCAATCCAAAAACGGGGTGTGGGTTCTGTTGTGGTTACCCGTGGTGAGGCTGGTGCGTTGGTGGTGCACCCGGATGGGGAAGTGACTGAAGTGCCAGGTATTAAGGTGGATGTGGTGGATACGACCGGAGCAGGAGACGCTTTCAATGCCGCCTTAGGGACGGCGTTGGGTGAAGGCCGCAGCCTGGTAGAGGCAGCTCGTTTCGCAGTTGTGGCGGGTGGCCTTTGCTGCACAAAATTGGGTGTTATCCCAGCTTTACCCTACCGGGAAGGTGTTGAAGTTCGGCTTAAAACTTGAAAAATGGGATTATTCATAGACTGATAATTAATAATTCGCTAATTTTGGAAATAATCAAAAGATAATTTAATATTAAATATATTGGAGCTAGGTATTAAACCACGGCATGATATACTTACGATTGGAGTTGAAATAGTTTTATTTAACTGAAATAATTTACTAATATAGACATTATTAATATATTAATACGAAAAATGGAGAAGACGCCGATGCACTCTGCCAAATTTTCTAAGTCGTTTCAATTTGCCTGCTTCACGATCATTCTTGTCTTATTCTCACTGATCTTTGCCATCCAGCCCGTTCAGGCTGAGGATGGAGAAGGCGCTCCTCTCCAACAAATCGTTCAAATCCCCCCTGAAATTAATAAGAAATTTGTGCCGGTTTCCATTCCCCCGGGTGGTACATCCCGTCTGACGGTGTATATCTACAATCCCAATGATTATGCCTTGAGCAGCGTCGCCTTCACTGATGTTTTGGATAAGGTGCAAGAAGGGATCATCATTGCGGATAGTCCCCAGGCGGCTTCCACCTGTGGCGGTTCGGTCACAGCAGTAGCTGGGGGAACGACCCTCTCACTGACTGGCGGCACCGTCGGCGCGAAGGTTGGCTCTATTAATGGCTCCTGTCAGGTTTCCGTCAACGTGACTTCCTTTACGACCGGTAATCTGGATAATGAATTAGTCCCCGGCGATCTCACTGCGCAATATACTCCGCCTGAAGATGAGACGCTCTATTTTGCCAACACCAGCGGCGTGAACGAAACCCTGAATGTGGTCACATTGACCGACCCCTATGTTTATAAATATTTCGCGGATACCAGTGTTTGGCTTGGGCAGGAATCCCGAGTCACCATCAGAATCTATAACCGTGACACCAATTATGCTCTCCATCAGGTGAGCATTACCGATAACTTGCCAACTGGCCTGGTGGTTGCCGGTACGGGGAGCCCCTATACATCGAATTGCGGCTCCGAGGTGAGTTTGGTTGGTGAAGTCGGAGGAACCAGCTTCACTGTACAAAATGCAGAGATCCCTGCCAATAGTTCCTGCTATGCTTACTATTATGTTGAAGGGACAACACCAGGTTACTACATTAATAACATTCCAGCGAATGAGCTGACAACTTATGAAGGTGTGACCAATCCAAATTCTACCCAGGATGATCTGACTGTTAGAGGGGTGCAGATATCGAAATACTTCGCTGCCAGTTCGATTCTGGCGGGTGAGGATTCTTCGTTAGTGACTCTGACAATTTCGAATCCACATACACAAACCCTGACCAATGCTGGATTGGTGGATGATATGAGTACCTATGACCTGGTCTTTGTCCCGGGTACACTCTCCACAACCTGTGAAACCGGCGAAACAGCGGCTTCTTTGACACTCTCCAACAATGATCAAACCCTGACGCTCTCCTCGGGGACAATCCCGGCAGGGGTTGACAATGGCTCAACAGTCACGCTTGGAACCTGTACGATTACGGCTTCAGTAACTGCCCCGGGCAACTCCGCCGGCGGAACGATGTGGAATTCCATTCCGACGAACACACTGACGAATGATCAGAGTGTATCCAACACCAACAGTGCTTCGGACTATATTGTTGTGGACCCGCAAAGCATAGATGTCTATAAGTATTTTTCGCCCACGCGCTTTGAATTGGGCGGCCAGACTCGGGTTTCGATTCGGTTGACCAATCCCACTGCCACAGAAATTACCAACGTTAACCTAACGGATGATTTACCCTCTCCACTTACCCCAGCTGCGATCCCTGATGTCACCACAACCTGCGGCGGCACGGTCACTGTAACCGCTTCTTCAATCACTTTGACAAACGGTACCATCGGTGCGAACTCATCCTGTACATTTTCTGCCCTTGTGACAACTACGGCAGGCGGTTCAGCCGGCACATATCGGAATACCATTCCCGCTCAGGCAATCATCGGCTCGGGGATCACTAACAATAGCAGCACTTATCGTGACGTTTACGTTTATCCAGTAGGGTTGGGAGCCACCCTTTCCAAGACATTTGAAGACAGCAATCAGCCTCAGCCTACCGGAACAGCTATTCGGATACGGCTTCAGCTTAAAGCGCCTGAGGACAAGAACCTCACAGGTGTGACTCTCACGGATAACCTACCCTTCGGCATGGTTATTTCTTCGCCGATGACTTATTCACTTACAAACTGTGGTGCTGAAGCTTCAGTCACCGGGGTGGCGGGGGACAGCAGTTTCTCCCTGATTGATGGGGAGATTTCAGCCGGTGTGACCTGTTATGTGTATGTATATGTCACGGCAAATGATCCCGGCACCTATACCAATGCCATTTCACCGATCGACCTGACCAACGACCAGAATCAGACTTTCCCAAGCTCGGTCAGTGACAACATGCGTTTCTCTGACTATCTGGTTTCAAAAACCTTTGCACCCGATATCATTACCTGGGGTGGCAGAAGTGTTCTGACCATCACATTGACCAATGAGGATGAGAGGCCAATGACGGGGGTCTGGCTGCAGGATCGTCTAGCAACGATGGGGACCACTGAATTCGTAGTTGCTGATGAACCGAACGCCAGCACGACCTGTGGCGGTGCGCTTACCGCCGATCCTGGATCTTCCACAATTGTTCTCAATGGAGGTTCTATTCCGGGTCGGGTGGGTAGCGTCGATGGCTCCTGTACGATTACTGTGACGATCAAAGCCAATAGTAATGCAAATACCAGCGATAATACCATCAGTACGACCGATTCCTATGGAACGGTTTCCGGTGCTGCTTCTCCCTCCTATCCACGCTACTCAGCCACTGATCGCTTATATATTCAGGATATGAGTATTGAGATGGTCAAGAAATTTGACCCCTCTTCCGTTTCCGGTGGATCATCTTCACGGTTGACCGTTTTGTTAATCAATCCCAATGACGTACCGATCCCGGAAATCAGCTTCACGGATGTCATGCCCGCAGGGATGAAAATCACCATGCCGACCAATATTGATACCAGTACTTGTGGCGGTGAGGTTGTTATTGCGCCAGATCGCCAAAGCTTCTACTACAGCGGCGGCTACCTGGCTGCCGGGCGGCGCTGCACGATTTCCTTGAATGCGACTATCCGGGTAAACGGCAACTTGATTAATACAATTCCCGCTGGTGCGGTCTCTTCATTTATTGGTGTTTCCAATGAAGACGCAGCCAGTTCCACATTGACCAACCTGCCAGGTGTCAGTGTGCGCAAATACTTCACACCGAATCGTATCCTGGCTGAATCAGATGAATACTCGGTTCTGACGATTGAACTTACCAATACCAGTAATGCCGCTGTGCATGATCTGGGATTGGTGGATACCTTCCCGACTGGGGTTGTGATCGTTGATGCGCCATTGGATCCCCCGACCAATACCTGCGGTGGGACCTTCACGGCGAATGTCGGCGAATCGCAGGTGACCCTCAGCGGTGGATACCTCTCCGGCGTCCTTGACCCCGATGACCCGCAGCCTGAGGATTGTACAATGACCGTTGCGGTCAAAGCGGATGACAGGGCAACCTATCGCAATGTGATTCCTGAAGGTTCAATCACCTCCAGTGATGCGAATGTGACCAATCCTGATCCTGCTGAGGATACCCTCGAAGTTTACGGTACCCCTGATATGCAGATCGTGAAATCGGTAACTAGCACTGGTCCTTACAATGAGGACGATGTTATTACCTATGAATTGGAAGTCACCAACACGGGCGATATGAAACTGAACGATGTTCAGGTGACAGATGCAGGCGAAGGCGCGGTACTCGGGGCCTGTAATCCGGTTTTGGGCTCCACCCTCAATCCTGGCGATGTGATGATTTGTTCTGCAACTCACACTGTGACAGCGGCAGATATCGCAGCCGGTGAATATATCAATACTGCGAATGCCGATTCGGATCGTACCGATCCGGTGTCCGATGAAGAGACTGTCCCGCTGAGTGGCGGCCCGGCGATCAGCATTAAGAAGATCCTGACCTCGGTTGGACCTTTCGAGGTTGATGACACGATTACATTCAGTATTAAAGTCAACAATATCGGCACAGTCAATTTAAACAACGTTCTGGTGACTGAAGAGACCGCCGGTGTGGTCATTGATAGCTGCACTCCTGTCCAGGGTTCCACCCTGGCTGCGGGCGAAATGATGACCTGTGCGGCTTCTTATGTGGTCACCCAGGATGACCTTGATCTGGGCACTTTCACCAATGTTGCTTCTGCGGATGCGGATGAGGTGGAACCTGTCTCGGATGATGTCAGCCTTCAGTTGGCGCAATATCCTTCAATAGCGGTCTATAAATTTGAGACCTCCACGGGCGTTTATGCTGTGGGCGATACGGTGACATTTGATATTGTGACTCAAAACACCGGAAATATCACTTTGACGAACGTCACGGTCGATGACACCGGTACAGAGTTGCCCCTTGGGCCATGCACGCTCAATGAAGATCCGACAATTATTCCCTTGCCGGCCGAATTGGCGGTGGGCGATATCCTCTATTGCGAAGCCTATCATAGTGTGACTCAGGCGGATATTGACAATGGGGATTACACCAATACCGCTATTGTCTCCAATGACCAAACACCCCCTGAAACCGGCACCGCCGTGGTTCAGATGGTTCAAATCCCCTTGGTCGAACTGACCAAGGTGGGCGCCTTGCATCAGGATACGATTGCACCGAATGATCGGGTGGATGCAGGTGATACGATCTCCTATATTTTCACCATTACGAATACAGGTAATGTCACTCTGCATGACCTGGTGATTACTGACGAAGTCGCTGGCGTGCAGATCATTGGTGGATCCATAGCTACCCTGGCCCCCGGTGCCACCGACAGCACAACTATTACCGGGTTGTATTCCCTTTCTCAGGCAGATGTTGATGCCGGGACCTTTGAGAATAATGCGACCGTTTCCGCCAAAGACCCGAATAATGCCACGATTTCAGACAGCGATACGGATTCGAAATCCTTTACCGCTGTGCCATCCATTTCACTGACCAAGACGGGTACCCTCGTTGAAGACGAGGTATCACCGACCGATAGAACGGATGCGGGTGATAAGATCACCTATGAATTCACCGTCGAAAATACCGGCAATGTGACCCTCACAGGCGTAATGATCACTGATGATGATGCCACCATTCTGGGCGGGCCGATCGACCTAGGCCCAGGCGAGAGTGATACACTGACCTTTACAGGCAGTTATACTCTTCTCCAGGCGGATATTGATGCAGGATCGTTCACCAATGAAGCAACCGTGACCGGGACAGCACCGGATACGACAGAGGTGACAGATTTCGATACGGATACCCAAACCATTACCCGCGAGCCGGATATTGCCCTGGTTAAGTCAGGTTCGGTCAAGATGGATACCATCGCACCAACCGATCAGGCTAATGTCGGCGATTCCATTGAATACACCTTTACCGTTACTAACACAGGTAATGTGACCCTGACCAACATCTCCGTAACCGATGCCTTGGTGACGGTTGCAGGTAATCCCATCGCTTCGCTGGAACCGGGCGAATCGGACAGCACAACCATTACAGGGTCACTACCTTTGACCCAGGCCATGATCGACAGCGGTTCAGTCTATAACACCGCTAATGTATCCGGCACGACGCCAACCAATGGCACCGTGACCGATACGGACGACACGACTGTTTCAATAACCCCCGACCCATCACTAGCCCTGACCAAGACTGGCACGCTGCACGATGATGTGGTTGCTCCGAGTGGTCAGGTCAATGTGGGTGACACGATTACCTATATCTTTACGATTACCAATACCGGGAATGTGACCCTGCACGAACTCACTGTTGAGGACCTCGGTGTCACGCTGGCAAATAGCCCGGTCACCATCAATCTGGCTCCCGGGCAGGCAAATTCAACAATCACCGGGACCTACACGCTGACCCAGGCTGATATCGATTCCGGCACTTATGCCAATACTGCGCATGCCAAAGCGCTGACCACGGATGATGAGGAAGTTACCGATTCGGATACCGAGGAAATTGAACTATCGTCTGATCCCATGATCTCCCTCGAGAAGACGGGTACGATTGTGGACGATGTTGTTCTTCCTGCGGGCATGGTGAATGCCGGTGATCAGATCAGCTATCAATTCACTGTTGAAAACACCGGTAATGTGACCTTGGTCAATGTCGAGGTGACGGATGCCGATCCCGATGTAGTCCTGACGGGTTGCACCATCGGCACTCTGGAAGTAGGTGAGGTGGATAGTACCAGCTGTACGGGTGTTTATGCCGTGACCCAGGATGATATCAATGCGGGTACATTTACCAATTATGCTGATGTGATGGCGGAAGATCCTGATGAAAACCCGTTGACCGATTCCGATGAAGACACACAGGATATTCCCGAAGGTGGCTTGCTGGGTGTTGCCAAGACTGTGAGCAGTTCACCGGTTCTGATTAGTACCGGCATCTGGCAATTCACCTATGAGATCGAAATCGCCAATATGGGGAACGTTGCTCTGACAAATCTTCAGATTACGGATAATCTCTCTGCGGTCTTCCCCCTCCCGCACGTGTTCTCTGTTATTGATGTCAGCAGCACGGACTTTGATGTAAATCCGCTCTATAACGGCATTTCCGGTCCTGGTGGCGATACAAACCTATTAGCCAGCGGCCTAAACGGCCTCGATGTCGGCGAAAGCGGCACCCTGACAGTAACGGTTGAGTTGGTGCCTGTGAATGCAGGCCCGTTCCTGAATTCTGCTGTTGGAACCGGTGAAACCCAAAGAGGCACTTCAGTCACCGACGATTCACAAAATGGGGTCGATCCTGATCCGGATGCAGATTATGATCCAACGAACAATGATGTCCCAACGCCATTAGAATTTGATGGAAACCTCTTTAACCCGCCTAAGGGTATCAAGACCTATAATAATGCCGGTCAGCCCAAGCTGGGATGGTCCATTGTTTGGATCAACGATTCAAACATCGTCCCGATTCAAACCCGGATGAGTGACCCGATTCCCTCCGGCTCAACTTTCCTCAATGACGGCGTTTCAAGTGGCTATGATTTACCGACAGGTGATCTGCCGGAGGGCAGTACGGCCAGTGGCGTCTCTTGTACGGCTGATCCCTTGTCCGTTCTGACCACCACAACCTATTGTTATTATGAAGGACCGACTTTGGAATATCCACGCGGCCGGATTATTTGGGAAGGAACTTTGGGGCCAGACCTGGGCGCTTCAAATGCTGAACAAGCTATCAATGAAATGGTTATTGATTATGCCGTCAGGGTTAGTGCAAATGCTGGTTCTGTCCGAAATAACGCTGTCCTCGGTGTTGACCTGGATGGTGACGGGGGCATAACTGCTGTTGAGGAAGAAACTGTGACAGTTTCTAGGACTTGGACTGCTGAGGAACTGCCTCAGACTGGTTTTGCACCCGGTTATTTGACCATCATGCCCAGCCAGCCAGACTCATTAGCCTACAGCACGACCGGTATGGCCATTCAAATTTCAAAATTGGGCGTCAGCACCTATGTGACGACTGTCCCATTCCGTGATGGCGCCTGGGATGTGACCTGGTTGGGCAATCAGGTAGGTTATCTGGAAGGTTCCGCCTATCCAACCTGGTCCGGTAATACCGTCCTGACCGCCCATAACACCACCGCCTATAATGAACCGGGTCTTTTTGCTGATCTGGGAGACCTTTCCTACGGTGATCAAATTGTAATCCAGGCCTACGGTCAAACCTATGTCTACGAAGTGCGAGAGAGTCTTGTGGTCAGTCAGTCGAACCTGGCTGCCGCCTTCAAGGAGCAGCGTCTGGATTGGGTGACTCTGATGACCTGTACGGACTTCAGCCCGGCCAAGGGTGAGTACATCAACCGCCTGCTGGTGCGAGCGGTGCTGGTCTCGGTTGGCCCGCAGTAGTTACTAAATAAATCTCTTAATAAAATCCCGAACTTGTAAAGTTCGGGATTTTTTATTTCAATATTCAACAGTATCAAAGAAAGGGCAGTTCAGCCTTAAAGGTTATACAAAAATTTTAATAATGGTACGGAATTCGGTATGATATAGAAAAGAAATTAAAAATCAAATGGAGAATTTATTATGTCAGAACAAACCAATGAAAAAATGGATAAAAAACTGAAAGGTTTACGTCGTTTCAACTTGATTATGGGCTTTTTGCACCTGGTGCAGGGCGTTTTCATGTTCCTGATCAGCAATGACACGACCTATCCGATCTATTCCAACTTTCTCACCTTCAATACCAGCACCTTTTCCTTGAACCCCGATCCGCAGTTGTTCTACGAGGTGCCTTTTGGGCCGGCAGTGGCCTTATTCCTGCTGCTCTCAGCAGTGGCGCACTTCTCTTTGGCGACCTTTGGCTATCAGTGGTATGTCCGCAACCTGAAGATGGGTATGAATCCCGTACGCTTCTATGAATATGCGTTGAGTTCATCCCTGATGATCGTGCTCATAGGCTTACTGGTTGGCATTTGGGACCTGGGCGCGGTGATCTTGATCTTTGCTGTGAATGCCACCATGAACTTGTTTGGTATCATGATGGAATTCCACAACCAATATACCAAAAAGACCAACTGGACTTCGTTCATCTTTGGCAGCTTGGCCGGCATCGTCCCCTGGGTGGTGATCTTGATCTACTTCTTGAGTGCGGTCAATTCTGCTGGAGCCAAGCCCCCGGCCTTCGTCTATGCCATCATTCCAACCATCTTCGTGTTCTTCAACATTTTTGCAGTCAATATGGTGCTGCAATATAAGAAGGTGGGCCCGTGGAAGGATTACCTCTTTGGCGAAAAGGTCTATATTATCCTCAGCCTGGCCGCCAAGACCACTTTAGCCTGGATGATCTTCACCGGCACCCTGGCACCGGTCTAAAAACGGTTTTGATTAATCAAAATAATCCCCGGTTTAGTTGTGTCCGGGGATTTTCTGTTTAATTACTCTCAAAACCTATTTCGCATGGAAGAACACCCGCATTTTCGATGACCCTCGGTTGGCCCAGGCAAAATAGGGGATCAGGCGGATGGTATTGCCTTCGAGGTCTTTTCCCACCAGCGAGGGGATGCCGGGAACTCCGGAAGTTGGTTGGGGATAGAAAGAATGAATATCCAGAGTGATCTGATCCAGGTCAAGCTCACAATTATCTAAATCCTCAGCGCAGTAAACCACAGGCCCCAGGCTCAGGGCGGTGTTCTGTGTTCCCAAACCCACCCGTGGGTCCACCTGGTGGGCCACAACGGACTGGTGAAATTGGAGGGAGATCTGGTCACCGACTTTGAATGGACCGGGCAGGGTGACATAACGACCATCGAAAGGTGAGTAGCCACCGGCAGTGTTGACGGGCTCGCTGGGCGTCCTAGGTACATCAACCGGGGTGCGATTATGTCGAATATCGACACCCTCCGCCCACCCGGGAAGGCGTAATCGGAGGGCGGTATTCGCTTGGCTCGCGAGGATGGACAGTGTGACCGATGGCTCAAAGGGCAGCCTGCTTTCCACATGAATTTGCAAAGGTGAGGGGGTGTTGCTCTCCATCCGGCTGGTGATGTATTGGTGAATTGTTAAGGTGGTTTCATCAAAAGAATAGAGATATCCGCCAAGGGCAGCCAAGACCCTGGAGATATTCGAGGGACAGCAGGGAATTCGGAACCAGGGTTCGCGCGTCAGGCTGCCATCCGCGGCCAGGGGGTTGTTATACAGGTAGCATTGCCCGTTTTGCCCGACGCCAACCAGAGCGGCATTATAAAGCTGCCATTCAAACAGGTCCGCATAACAGGCTTTCCCGGTGGCGGTCAGCAGTTCCCAATCCCAAAATAAACTGGCCAGGGTCGCACAAGTTTCGGCATAAGCCAGTTTAGGGTCCAGTTCGAAATCCTTGCCAAAGCCTTCCAACACCGGCAGTGACCCCAATCCACCGGTGATGTACATCCGGCGGGTGACCATCTCCTGCCAGAGGGCTTCTTGGGGGGCAAAATCCGCTTTTTCGTGATTGCCAATTCGCAGGCGGCGGGTTTCTGCTGCCATGGTGTAACCAAAACGCACCGAATGCCCCACGGCTTCCTTTTGGTCTGCAATGGGCTGATGGGTCTGGAAGTATTTTCCACTGAGTGCGCTGCCCATGAAACGCAGGTTGATCCCGAGTGAGGCTGGGGCTTCATTCATTGGCGGAAGATTGAAAGGTGTCAGCTCAGGATGGGCGGTTTGGTGGGCTTTTTCCCGCTTTGTCACCGATTTTCCGCGCTTCCCCGAGCGGATTGTGGTATCCAGCAGCCGCCAGCCATGCCCGTGGACTCGACCGCGCCGGTCGAGGAACTGGCTGGCCATCTCAAAGTAGCGTTCCTCGTTTGTTCTTTCGTATAGGCTAAGGAGGGCCAGTTCGATTTCCTGATGGCCAGGCTGACGGTGGGCAGGCTGATCCAGAAAAGCGTCGCATATCAGGTCCGCGGCTTTGGTGGCAACGGGGAGCAGCGATTCTTCGGGGAAAGCTGTGTCATGGGAGAGGCAGGCCTCGATCAGGTGCCCATGGCAATAGAGTTCATGTTCAATCTGCAGGGCAATCCACCGCTCCTCGGGGAAGAGTATCTGATTATAAGTAAAAAGGTAGCCATCCGGTTCCTGAGCCTGGCGAATCAATGAGGCAAACTGATCAATGCGACCCTCGAGGGCAGGGGAGGGTCGGTGGACGCTGATCCGGCAGGCAGCATCCAGCCATTTGTAGACATCTGAATCGGAGAAGAAGAACCCTGTGCGGAAGTGTTCGCTTAGTCCGGCAGCGATGCGAAAATTTTCGATCGATCCGGATTTTTTCAACTCATCCCACTGGTGAAAGATGGCGGTATCTGAATTTAATTTCAGGATTTGATCCCAAAATCCGCCGGTGATGGATATGTTGGAAAAATGGAAAGTCTCAGCCATAGGGTTCCCTCCAAGAAATTGGTCTGCCCTCCATTATAGCAAGCCTTGCTCAGAAGATGGCGGGTAACATGCGAAACCATTTTGGGACTGCTCCCCAGTAAACTTAGGGCATGAGAAAAGCGCGGCTCCACGGATGGCAGGGCCTCCTGCTGGTCATAATCTTCTTGTCAGGTTGTGCACCCTGGGAACACCACCAACAAACCCAGGTTGCCCTGCAACAAACCGAGACAGCGGCCGCCTGGACCGTCACGCCCACGGTCACGGCGACAAGCACGCCTACCATCACCCCCAGCCCGACGGCCACATTCACGCCGACCATCACGCTGACGCCTACCATTACCAGTACCCCAACGATTACCCCGAGCCCAACCTATGACTTCCCGGATGTGGTCGTCAGTGTGGCCGCGGCGCACTGCCGTTATGGCCCATCCAAAGCCTATTTACATGCCGCTGATCTCTATGAGGGCGATCGCGGGATTGTGGATGGCCGCTGGCCATATAGCAATTGGCTGTATGTTAAATTCGATAAACTGAGCTATCACTGTTGGGTTTCACCCTCAGTGGTGGAGGTGACTGGCGATCTCTCTCCCTTATTCTATGTTGACCTGCATCTGGAGCGGGTAGGTTCCAATATGTATGGACCGCCCAAATATGTGCGGGCCTCGCGCAAGGGGGATCAGGTGACGATCAGCTGGAGTAAGGTCTGGATGACCGAAGACGACGATCGCGGATACCTGATTGAAGCCTGGGTATGCCAGAATGGGGCTTATCTCTGGTGGACGGCTGGCTTCCCGGATCAATACACCACCAGTTACACCGTCACGGACGACAACACCTGCAGCATGCCCTCCTCAGGCAAGCTTTATACGGTTGAAAAACATGGCTTCTCAGAGCCAGTGATCATTCCCTGGCCGGAGTATTAGGACTTAAAATTAATAAAAATACGAAATATTTAAATTTCTAGTTGGTGGATTTACCAAACAACTCTCCCTTGCTGTAATTCAATCCTCATAAGAGACCAGTTTCATATACCGCCGCAGAGGGAATTCACCATCGTGGGGCATGCCGCAGTAACTTGTGGACATGCGATCGCCTGTGGTGATCCGGACGATACCCGTTTGGGCCAAAAGGGCTTCCAACGCAGCCTTTTGTTCCGGTGGGCAAACCAGGGCGACTGTTTGCAGGTGGTTTTTGTACTTCAATAATTCTGCCAGCAGTTTACTTTTCGGCAGCGGCTTGACCCAGCAGTTGCGGAACATATAGGATGGGTGCAGGGTCGGGTCTTCATAAGCGATCACGCTGCTATTCTCACCTCGAAACACTTTCTTCTTTGACCGAGGCGCTTCAAGCTCTTCCGTATGGAGTTCAAGCGCCTTCTGCGCCGTCAGGAAAGGGTCTTCCGGCTGGGGCATACTCGCCGCCTTGGCATCCAGAATTTGCAGGAAGTGCTCCGCGAAGGCAGTAACGTCCTCGTAATTGTCCGAGTCTATATAAATCCCCTGGCAGGCATTGCATAAAAGCTGGTTGGTGTCGCAGATATTAAAAGCGATGCCCTCCAACTCGGTATCCGGGATATCTGACCCGGAGATATAGGCAAAGCTGATCTTGTGGCCCCATTCGATGATCCGGGTGTCCGGTTTGGCCATCTGCCGTACGGCACTGACGGCTGCGTCACCGCCCCAGACCACGATGGCATCCGCACAGGCGGCCATACTTTCCATCGCCGCCAGGTCGGTTGAGGGCGTGTCGAATACGAAGACATAATTGGCGATCTCGGGATAGGCGCTGATGAGTTGCTGCAGGAGCAGGATTGAGAGCCCATTATCGCTTCCCGGGAGCTTGAGGATATTGACATTGCCGGTCAACAGCCCTTCCAGAACACTGAACACCGGCAGGGCGTCCATGTTGCCGGCGGCGATGTGGAAGAGCGTGCCCAAGGGATGCCAGGCTTGCCGAACGGTTCGGTCGTGACCGTAGGGCGTGAAGGGGGTGTCATAAGGTGACCCAAATTCAGCCTTCAACCGGTTCTCAAGATACCCTCGTGAGAGCATCAATTTAACAGTGGATAGTTCCCGCTTAGCCTTTTCTTCGGACATCCCCAGGCTGACCATCAAGCTCAGGTGTTCCTCCGGGTTCAGCATTTGCGAGAGGGTGTCACAAGCCTTAATCACGCGGGGGATAGAGAGAGGGGCTCCCAGGTGAGTTTCAAGAATCAGTTTAGGAAGCTTGTTTAGTTGTGACTTGCTTTCTTCATCCGATATGATTCGGCCAGAAATCAGGTTCATTTCGTTTTCCCTCCCAGGAGTGAGGCGGCATCGGTCGTACAGGTGCGGATTTGGCTCACGCCAGCCCGGCCATGCAGGTCAAAATAGGGGGTCTTGTTCCCACAGCCGCAGCGCTCACCATCATGCAGGATCGCCAGGTCATCCGTTACCACGCTGGCAATGGGCATGCTCAGGACCAGGGGAGAGACGAAGCTCAACAGTCCAAGCTGGCCGTTTGGGACAGGCTGTAAAGTTTGCACATCACGAATGATCACCCGGCTGTAGATCGGCACGTGGAAATGCCCGTTCATGCACTTGCAATAGGGCAGGGGATGTTCCACCGCGCTGAAGAACTCGTAACAATGGTCCTTTTCTATCCCCAGGGTCTCATGGATGAGTGCATAAAAGCTTTCCCGGTCAATTTCTTCATTCGAAAATTGTTTCCACCCGCCGCCCAACAGGATCTTGGAGTGGCGGTTGAGCTTGAGTTGGATCTTACTCTCTTTGAGGTGGTTAGCCAGGAAGTACATATGGGAGGGAAAGCCCACGAAGCGGACCGGCAGTCCCTGTCTGACATAGCGGTGAAGGGCCTGCTGCAGTCCTTCAATATTCAACTCATACCCCGTACCGGTATCCCGCAGGGCATAAGCCCGATGGAGAGCAGGGGCGAACTTCGTGGTGTGATAGGCAGTCTTGATTGCGCCCATCTGCGTGTGGTCGCTGGGTTCATAGCCCAGGATGATGTAATTGGTTGGCCTCAGTGAGAGGATGTGATGGTAGGAGAAGAAGCGGATCATCATCAGGATGCCGCTGAACAGTGACTTGCGGTCAAAACCGACCTGGCTTTGGGTGCCTTTGGTCCCGGAAGAGGTGGCCTTGATGACCAGTTTATCCTCGGGCATTGAGAAAAGCCGGTTGCGCTTGAAGTAGAGCGTGGGGATGACCGGGAGTCGAGCGAGATCCTCTTCGGCGACGATGTCATCCGGCTGAAATCCAGCTTCATCCAGCATCTTGCTATAGGCGGAGCAGTGCTCACGCTGAAAACGAATGTTATCCCGCATCAGGCGCAGGAATGCCCCCCGTGATTTTTTGAGGTCATATGGGTTTCGCTGTCCGAAGAGTTTCAAGCGATCATTCATGGCAGAGAACTGTTCCTGTGTGATGGGTGGGTGAAAAAATGTTGCTTTTATTGTATGGCAGGTGCGATAATCGTGCCAGTGCTGGGCTGAAATTCCGTTATACTTTCCCTATGACCACACTCGCCGGCACTGTTGAACGCATTACCTACACCAACGCAGAGAACGGTTACACTGTGCTGCGTCTGCGGCCGGTATTGGAGCCCGGCGAGAGCCTGCCGGGGATCCGGTTGGATGGGCTGGTTACTGTAGTCGGTAACCTGCCGGACGTGGCTGCAGGAGAGCAGCTCAGGCTGGAAGGGGACTTCACCAGCCATCCCAAACATGGCCTGCAATTCAAAGCCTCTCATTTGGAAAAATTGAAACCTGTCACGCTCGAAGGTATCGAGCGCTATCTTGGTTCGGGGATGATCAAGGGGATTGGCCCGGAGATGGCCCACCGGATTGTGCAGTATTTCAAGACCGAAACCCTAGAAGTGATCGAAAAGGATTCCTGGCGGCTGCGGGAGGTGCCCGGAATTGGCCCTGACCGGATGGAAAAGATCATCACAGCCTGGGAAGCGCAGAAACAGGTCAACGCGATCATGATCTTCCTGCATAGTCATAAAATCACCACCAACCTTGCGGTCAAAATATTCAAAACCTATGGCAATGATGCGCTGGCCGTGCTGCGAGAAAATCCCTACCGGCTGGAGCAGGATATTTATGGCGTTGGCTTCAAAACGGCTGACCGGATTGCCCGTGACTTGGGGCTGCCGGCGGATCACCCCTCGCGGATTGAAGCCGGCATTGCCTATGTGTTGGAACAAAGCCAATCCGACGGGCATGTTTTCCTGCCGGAAGCGCTGCTGCAGGAAAAGGCGACTGACCTGCTAGGGGTGGATTCGGGGCTGTTCTATGGCGGCGTGGAACGCCTGATCAATGAGGAGCGCATCCAGCGCGAACCGGTGGTGCTGAAGGAGGGTGAATCGGATGCTGAAACGGTGGATGCGATCTACCTGCGGGCTTTCCTGAAAGCGGAGAAGGGTGTGGCGGCTCGCTTAAGAGCCCTGCTGGCTGTGCCGGTGCCTACTCGCCAGGGGCAATTCAACCTGGCATCCGACACGCTTTCAGAAGAGCAGCTCACCGCGCTGGAGCACACCCTACAAAGCCCGGTCAGCGTACTCACCGGCGGTCCCGGCACCGGCAAGACCACCTGCATGCGGGCTCTGATCGAATTGCTGGAAGGTTGGGGGGTGCGTTATGCGCTGGCCTCACCAACGGGACGGGCTGCCAAACGGCTGACCGAGACGACCGGCCGGCCTGCCAGCACGATCCATCGGCTGTTGGGTTATTCCCCGGAAGGCGGTTTCCGCCATTACGAGAAAAATCCATTGGCAATTGAATTTCTGGTGGTCGATGAGGCTTCCATGCTGGACCTGTTGCTCACGCACCAACTACTGCGCGCGCTCAAGCCCGGCACTCAGGTGCTGCTGGTTGGGGATGTGGACCAGCTGCCCTCCGTGGGGGCGGGGGATGTGTTGCGGGATATTATTCGTTCAGGGGTAGTACCGGTCTCACGGCTGCGGACGATCTATCGCCAGGCGGGGGATTCGGCCATCATCACCAATGCCCATCGCATTAATCAGGGCCAGATGCCTGAATTCTCAGGCTCTGAGCTGGGCGATTTCTTCCTCTTCCCGGCGGATTCGGCGGATAAGGCAGCGGAATGGGTGGTGGACCTGGTCGCACATCGGGTTCCAACCACCTTTGATCTGAACGCGATGACGGATGTACAGGTGTTATCACCGATGTATCGGGGTGCGGCTGGGGTAGACGCGCTCAATCAAAAGTTGCAGGCCACACTCAACCCGCCCGCAAAGGACAAGATCGAGCAGAAGCTGGCCGGTGGGACCTTCCGTGTAGGGGATAAGGTAATGCAGATCCGAAATAATTATGATAAGGATGTGTATAACGGGGACATTGGCCTGTTGACGAGCATCAACCGGATTGATCATACCCTGACTGTGCGGATGGACGAGATGCGCGAGGTGGTATATGATTTCACGGAAGCGGATGAGCTGGTGTTGGCTTATGCCGTCTCTGTGCATAAGGCCCAGGGCTCCGAATTCCCCGCGGTCGTGATGCCGGTGCTGACCCAGCATTATGTGATGCTCCAGCGCAATTTACTCTATACGGGGGTGACCCGGGCTGCACAAAGGTGCGTCTTGGTGGGTAACACGAAAGCGATTGGTATAGCTATTCGGCAGAACAAAGTTTCAGAACGTTATTCCGGGCTAAGATTTCGACTTAAGCAGGCCGGAATCTGAAGAATAGTACAGAGTTACAACCCACAAACACATTCCCCAACCCTTTCTCCAAATACCGCGCGTTTATTTCAGAATTTTGTATTATTAGATTATCCATCTAATGTTATACTCATAATAGGTATCGGATTTGAAAATTAATTATGCTATAGTGAATTAGTTCTCAGTTTTATGACATTTGAATCATGTGACCCCTTTGACCCTAAGGAGATGTGTGATGAAAAAGTTATTCGGCTCAAAAGAAGATCCAAAAGATATCAAAGCTACCATGATGAAACTGAAAAAGAATAAGGATGTCAAAGGGCTGATTAAGATGTTGTCACATCAGGATATGGCCATTCGCTTGATGGCGGTTGCAGATTTGGGGGAGATAGGTGATGAACGGGCGATTAAACCACTCCAAAAGGTATTGAGTGACCGTGATAGCACTGTAAGAAATTCTGCGGTTTTGCAACTAATGGGTTTTGGCCTTCCCTTAGAGTCACTAATTGCACCTTTCTCGGATAGGGAAAAGCTTCAATGCCTTTATTTCCTGAAGAACATGGATGAGATCAAAAAGAATAAAGAGGCAGAAGGCAAAATTGAGAATTTACTGAAGGATTATGGCTAGGTAATAACCTCAATCGACAATTTTATATTTCGGGGGAACTATGGAGGATTGAAAAGTGACTTTGAATTGGGAGAAAGTCCATATTTTCATTAGCAGCACCTTCAATGACATGCACGCTGAAAGGGATTACCTTGTCAAGCGTGTTTTTCCGGAACTGAGCGATTGGTGTGAAGAACGCAAACTAAGATTGGTAGATGTCGATTTGCGTTGGGGGGTTACTGAAGAAGATGCCACTGCGAATGCCAATGTTGTCCAAACTTGTCTGAAACGTATAGATGATTGCCGCCCGTTTTTCCTCTGCTTCCTGGGGCAGCGCTATGGTTGGATCCCGAAAAGTTCAGATGTCTCCGAGGAGACTTTCTCGAATTTCCCCGGCCTAAATCGCAAAATGGAAAATGATACCTCTGTGACAGAGCTCGAGATTCTGCACGCCATCGTCAGACCTTTCATGAAGAATGGGGATGGTTCGGGCGGGATGGATCACAGTGAGCACACATTTTTCTACTTCCGGGATGATGATTATGTTGTTAACCTTCCAAAAGAGCCGAATCAATTAAAACGGATTTATTCAGATAATGAAGAAATCGATTCTGGCTATCGAGATTTCCTGCTTTCGAAAATGAGCACGCTAAAGGAAGAGATTATTCCCAACACGGGGCGGCCTATTCGCCATTATCAGGCCACCTGGGATAGTCAGAGTCTGACACCGGAAATTGCTATGCCTGTTTTGTGCCCAGCTTTGCTTGATGACAATATCGCACGCTGGCAAAGAGAGTGGATGAAAGCCCTCAATCTTAATGAACCCATTATGGGGAGGGAGCTGCCAGCGGATCTCCTGGCGGCTGGGAATGCATATAACCATAAGCTGACCGGTGGAAGACTCGGTGACTTCCGAGTGGGGGATGAGACTCTCCATGAGGTTGTCCTTAATGACCTCAAAGAGGCGATTGCGAAGCGCTTCCCTGAGCATATGGTGATTGGCGAGAAAACCGATCTCCAGCAGGAAATTGATCAGCACGAAGCATTCTTATTTATCAATAGTGAGGGTTTTATTGAACGGGGCCATGATTACGAGGCCCTTGATAATTATGTGAATGGGGAAAGTGACGATTTGCTGGTTGTTGCGGCTGAAGGCGGCATGGGCAAATCCATGCTTCTGGCAAAATGGGTTGACCGCTGCCGGAATCTGCCCAATAAAGATCAGGAAATCTCATACCATGTGCGGTTTATTGGCAAAAGCGATCGCTCCAATACATTATCAGGACTTTTATATTACCTGCTGCGAGAATTTCAGGAGGTTGCTGGCAAGATCCCACCGATTGAGATTCCCAAGGAGACGCAGGCCCTTCGAAGTTTTTGGCGCGAACAGTTATTGGAACTGGGTAAGCGTGGGAAGACAGTTATTGTCATTGATGCCTTGAATCAATTGGAACGAGGCTTGGGCGATTTATCCTGGCTGCCGATGTCCGGGCTGCCCAAAAATGTAAAAATAATTGTCAGTTTTCGCACTGGCGATCAGACGGCGAATGAATTGTTGGCAGGATTGAAAACGAACAATCATGTCACGATGGTGAGCGTCGAACCATTCAATAATCCGGAACACCGCCGCCAACTGGTTAGAACCTACCTTTCCCAATACCTAAAGGAGCTGGATCAGAATCATATCGAACAGCTTATTTCAATCAAAGGGGCAAATAACCCTTTGTTCTTGAAGGTTGTCCTTGCAGAGCTTCGGGTTTTTGGTGCCTTTCAGCAATTAAAGGACCGGATAGAAAGCGATTTTGGCGATACGCCGGTTTCAGCATTCAAGGCAGTGCTGCGACGGCTCGAACAGGACCCAAGTTATTCGATAATTGACCCGGAAAATGGGGTGCCCTTACTCTTTGGCCTCCTGCTGAATTCCAGGCAAGGCCTCTCTCCTGATGAATTGAGTGGCTTGTTTATCAGGAATATTCCCCAATCAGATTTGGATATGGGTCAAGTGAATGAAGCCGTTAATCTATTCATCAGGCAGGTCAAGCCTTATTTAGGGATGCGTGAGGGACGATATAATATTTTCTTTGAAAGCCTTGAGATCGGCGTTCGAGAGCGATATTGTTCAATAATACCCAATGAGGTCAAGGAAAATCGCCCCAAAAGAAAATGGCATAGCTTGCTTGCGGATTATTTCCTCGATCAGCCCCTTAATAAAGTTGACGGACAGACTAAATTCGCCAATGTTCGGAAATTAGTCGAGTTGCCTTACCAACAGGCCCATGCCAATGACTGGGATGGCCTGGAGAAGACTTTGACAGATTATGATTTCCTGCAAGTCAAGATTTGGGCATTTGGCCCCTATCTGCTGATTGAGGATTACGATGAAGCCGAAAGTTCGGGTTATGGCGGGAAGCTCTTGTCTCTGATAAAAGACGCCCTTCAACTCTCTGCGGGTGTTCTTATCGAAGATCCATATATGTTCCCTTCTCAAATGCTTGGGCGAATCCGTGAAAATGGAAAAGAAGAAATTAAAGCCCTCCTGGCAAAAGCCAGGCAGTCGAACATCGCCCCCTGGCTGCGGCCGATTTCCGTCAGCCTGACGCAACCCGGTGGACTGCTGAAGCGGACCTTTATTGGTCACAGGATGGCCGCGAAATCCCTGGTTATCACTCCGGATGGCCGGTATGTGATCTCAGGTTCTGAGGACCAGACCATTATCGTCTGGGACAGAATCAAGGGGATAAAGCAGGACACATTGGTGGGTCATACCGGTTCAGTCCAGTCATTGACCATTTCGCCGGATGGTCATTTGTTGATATCAGGTTCTTCTAATGGCGGTATTAGGGTTTGGGACCTGCAAAAAGGTTCCGAAATTCAGTACTTCGCTCCCCAAGGGTCGAATATCTTCGACAAGAATATTTACGCTCTCGCCGTCTCAAAGGATGGGCGTAAGGCGTATTCAGGGGGCGCATCGAACGAAATTCTGATATGGAATTTGGATAGGTTGACGCGGCATGGCACCCTGTCCCGGCCTGTTCTGGGGAAAAAGGGCAGACCTCATCAATCGGGGCATGATGATTGGGTCAGGGCGATGACGATAACGCCTAATGGGCAATATCTCATTTCAGGTTCAGATGATAAATCCCTGGGCGTATGGAATTTGCACAATTCTCAGCCCGAATTCTTGAAAGGGCACAAGGATTTAATCCTGGCAGTTGCCGTAACACCGGATGGCCGCAAGGTGGTTTCAAGCGACGTCAAAGGGGAAATTCGGGTCTGGGATTTGGCCAATGGCAAAACGATCCATAAGCTGACCGGGCATAACGGCATGGTCACAGCCCTGGCGGTAAGCAGGGACGGTCGGTTGGCATTTTCGGGTTCCAGAGACCGGACAATCAAGGTTTGGGATATTGAGCGTGGCGTTGAGGTCTATACCATTTCAGGGATTGCCGGCTCAATTGAAAGCCTTGCGGTGTCCCCGGATGGGGAAAGTCTGTTCTCCGCCTCCTCCAATGGACCTATTCAGGAATGGGATCTCACCCAGACATTTGATAAGCAGGATGCTGTCGCCCATTCGTTGACGGTCTGGGATGTTGGTATCTCTGCGGATAACAGGATAGCAGTTTCGGTTTCAGCCGATAAAACGTTAAAAGTGTGGAATCCGCAAGATGGAAATCTGCTTTCCACTATCCAAACCGATCACGAAGGGTCTATAGCCTGTGTGGCGATTTCTGAAGATGGACAACTGGCGGCCACCGGCGCAGGCGATTCCTTAATCAAGATCTGGGACTTACAACGCAAAAAGCAGATTGGCACATTAAGGGGGCACGATGGGATTATTTGGGATCTGAAATTTGTTCCCCATCGCAATCAAATCATCTCAGCATCTCATGATCATACGCTTCGGCTTTGGGATTTAAAACGTAAGAAATGTATTCTGATCTTGCCTGGCCATGGCGGACCGGTCGAAACCGTTACAGTGACGCCTAATGGCAGGTTAGCCATATCCGGATCGGCCGATGGTGAAATCAGGGCCTGGGATCTGGCGAAGAACCAGGGCCTGCCTGCCCTGTTTGCTGGCCTGGGCGGCGTGTTGTCATTGGCAGTTGCTCCGGATGGAAGAAAATTCGTCTCAGCCCACGAAAATGGAACAATAAAAGTCTGGAATATGGAGAAATTGTCCGACGTTCGAACTTTCTCCGGACACACTAAATCGGTTGAAAGTGTTATTGTGACGCCGGACAGTCAGAGTATTGTTTCATGCTCTTTGGATAGGACAATTCGGGTGTGGGATATCGAAAGTGGAACGATCGAAATGTCCTTTTATGGCGATAGTGAGTTGTTCTCTGAGAAGATTACCACTGATGGAAAAACTCTCGTCGCCGGTGAGAACCTGGGCCTGGTTCATTTTCTGCGTTTGGAATACCCGGATCTTGAAGAAATGCCATTTTATCTCATGCAGCAATCGGGGAGCAAGAAAGACAGCCAAGTGGGCAGGATCTTATTCTCCGAAGCTGAACTGGACGCCTTTGAAGAGTTGCTGATCTTAGTATTTATGTTTTTGGCTGAATCAAAATCGCAGATATCCCGGCGTGAATTGGCTGACTTTAATATACATTGGGCGCAAAATCAAAAAATGAAAGATTCGATCTTTACTAAGGTTCTCCCGGAGTTATTCAATAAAGGGCTTGATGAAAAGGTGGGTGAGCGGGGAGGCCTAGGTCAGGTTGGCGGCTTGCCAATCCCAACACCTAACGCAGGGAATAAACTGCTCTATCCAGCGATAAAGTTCCGGGCATTCTTGCGAGCAAAGCTATCAGAGGATGAATATCGAAAATTCTTCACATCCTTCTTTGCCTGGTGTGATGCCATTGCGCGGGCCATCGCTGGGAGATATCGTGGAATTGGCGAGGTGAGTAAGGCTGAAAACTCAGTACGAGCTCTAAATGCCGCGTTCCCGGTGGATTCTGATCTGCAGATCAGTGCTGAGGAATTGGAAAATCTTTCTGTAATGTTTAAGAAATAATTGATTCTTATCCGTCAAGGAGGCAGGAACTCATATTAAGAATATTCTCTTGATCACCCATTAAGGCATGTAAAGAGGAGTGTTGAAATGCAAAAATCTGATGGCATGATTGAAAAAGTAGCAAAGTGGCATGAGACAGGAGATTTGAATGGCCTGATAAAGGCCTCAAAATACCATAGCAAACCGCCAAACGGTGGGGATATGGTGATTCGTCTAACGGCGATTATGGGCTTGGGGAAAATTGGCAATAACAGGGCAATCAAGGCCCTAAAGGCCGCATTGAAGGACGATGAGGGTACCGTCCGATTTGCCTCGGCTCATGAGCTGGTCAAACTCAGGGTCCCAAATATTATGGAAACACTGCAGAAGACATTTTCACGTGATGAATACCTGCGATGTTTGGCCTATATCAAGATGGTAGAAGAAGGTAAATGATTTAAAAGTTTAGCGCATGTTCCATACAAACCTCAGAGTACTCTACCGCAAAGAGGCATGGAGCCGTAACACTTCAAGTCAGTCCCAGGGGAATTCAGTTAATTAAATAGTTGTTCCTCTCCTCACGAAGAACTTGGGTACTGAGGTGTATTTGTCTTTGCGTGCTTTTTTCTAGTGGGGTAATCAAATCATCGAGTGGGTGTATAATGGTGGGAAGTCTCTAAACAGTTCGTATAGCCGTTAATAACAAAGTTGAAATTGGTCATGAAAGGGGACAGGATGGTTCGTAAAGCAACATTACTGACCGTAATACTGATGACATTTTTGGTCGGTTGCACCGCTGCCACCCAGACTGAGGTGGCTGAAACGGCAACATCAACCGAGGCACCAGCCTTATCCACTCAACCCCAACTGACAATTTTACCCACGCTGACCATTCAGGAGCGGGTCACGCTCACACCTGGAACGGGCGGCGCGCTGACGATTGAGGAACATCCTTTAACTCAGCGTGAGGATATTGATGTGGTCTGGGCCGAATATGAGGATGCCGAATGGACTGAACCCCAATCCGTTCCTCACCGGGTCACCATTGGTGATGACGTCTATTCTTTCAAAGAAGAGCATATTTTGTTGAACACTGATCCTGATGGGATGACGGAGTATCAGGTTGACGTCAGGCTTTACAAAAATGATGAGCTTTTCATGACCATTACCCTGGGAGATAATGGCCCCTTGCCGGCCGTCTGGGGTTTCGTGGCCACTGAGGATTCCTGGTATCTGGAAATCAACCGGGGGGAGCGAATTGACCGTGGAGATGGATCTATTGAAGCTACCAATTTGGGTGACATTATCAAGAATGGCGAATCGCTGAACGAGCTGGAGGGCTATCAACAATCCTTTGGTTTTCACATTTTATCCGGCAAGCCGTTTTATTTCTTCATTCGGGATGACGCGCTTGGCTATTCATATGATGGCGTCGAATATCCCCTGGACTATGACAGGATATCAAATCACGCCTGCTGTAGCAGCGGCCTGGCTAATCCGCATGGTCTGGAGGATCGGATGGTCTTTTTCGCCAATCGTGGCGATCAGCGATACTTGGTGATCGTCGGGGATTTTTGATTAACGAAAATTGTTATGTAGGGTGCGCTCCGTAGTTGAGCGCACCAACCAAAAAGGTGCGCATAAAAGAGATGCACACCAACCAAAAAAGATCTGGTGTTAAGCGCATCCGGTGATCATTGGGATCATTACATACCAGTTGATAGTCCGCGAAATTCTTCGTAAAGGAGAAAAATGAATAATCGACTAAGAAAAGCCTTTCTTGCACTCCTATTCGTCTTGATGATTGCTTCTTGTCAGACTACGCCAATTGATCAGGTTCCTTCCAAAGTGGATACTGGAACAGAATATTCTCCATCTGAAACGGAAGCTCCTGATCAAACGGAGGAAATTGCTGAGACTGCCACCGAAATGCCTGTGTTGGAAGAAACGGAAGAGCTGAGCTTCATGGAGCAGGGTAGAGCCATGGCGAATGGAACCATCGCTGACCTTCCACTCTGCCAGGCATCCATGGAGGTCCTCTCAAGCATTGATATCTCGAAAGTTGGTATAGATGGTGAAAATTCCTGGCGGCCGCATTTTAATGACACTTATGACAGGCTAGTCATTAGTGAACAGCGTGAAGGTTACACCCGGATCACGATTTTGGATAAGACGCTTGGCGATCAATGGGAGATAGTTTATGCGAGTGATTTTACTGAACTGAGATCTTATCAGGTTGAATTATCGCCGTCAGGGAAATATATCGCGCTGATCTATCCAACATTCGTTTCGTTATTTGATGTCGATTTGCAACAAATTGTTGGCAAAATGACGCCGCATAGTCAAACCATAAGATGGTCGTGGGACGAGAGTACGATTGCCGTTCCATTACCACGTGGAATATGCGATCCCTCTTTTGAATATGCTGGCGAGCCGCCACAGATTATATTATTTAAGTTGTATTCCGTTCCGTCATTGGAATATTTGGGCTCTGTGACAGTCCCCGATGAATCAGTCTGGTTTTTGAGAAACCTATGGTGGGTTCCAGACGAAAATGATCCGGATCGTTATTTATTACAGATGCTTCAGAGAATGCTTCTCTATGAAGATGGAGCATTTACTGAGGTTGAAGGTTTAGATGTAGACTTGTTTTCAATTATTCTTGTTGAATGGATTGACGAAAATTATTATTTATCAAGTTACTATCTAAGTGAGCATGATTATTCAGGTGAGCGTGAAAAATATTATTTAGTTGAATTGGGTTTATTCAATAGAAGTCAACAGCTTGATGAATATATCCTATTTATGGATGAATCGATTGAAGGACTTGATCGATACATTGATATTGAATACAATCCGCAAACAGGGGGAGTAGTGGCAGACCCTTTGTCTCTAAATACCATGTTGCATTTTGATATTATCAATCAGTCGCTTAAAAATCCTTGTGTTGCTTACCTGGACCAAATCATGGATGATTCTGGTATAGAAGCCGATGAAGATTTTTACCTCGACATGATTTCTGAGAATGTGGGTTTTTCATTTGACGAAGTACAAATCATTTTCTATCAAATCAATTGGGAATAAAACCATGTAGGGTGCGCTCCGGATTTGAGCGCTCCACAAAAAAGGTGCGCATAAAAGAGATGCGCACCCTACGAAAATAATGTAAGATCCACACAATGAAGGGGTTGTCCATTAATGTCTGAATATCGCCGCATTTACATTAAGGGTGGAACATATTTCTTCACGTTGGTGACTTTCCAAAGGTATAAGATTTTCAGCAATCCTGAGAATCGATCATTATTATTGGACACAATAATGCACGTAAGGACTTTTCATCCATTTACAATGGTGGCTTATTGTATTCTCCCGGATCACATTCACCTAATTTGGACCCTGCTAGAGAGTGATCATGATTACTCTTTGCGGGTTGGGTTAATCAAGGCGAGATTTACAAAACAATATCGTCTTAACGGTGGGCAGCCAGGACCTCCAGATATCTCACGCACCAAACGTCGTGAAGCTGCTATCTGGCAACGTCGATTTTGGGAGCATTTAATCCGTGATGAACAGGATCTGGAACGTCATATTAATTACATTCATTACAACCCAATCAAACACGGGCTGGTGGAAAATTTGGATGATTGGCCGGATTCGAGTTTCCATGAGTATGTAAAATCAGGAATTTATGATGATAGTTGGGGCTGGGATGATCAACGAAATGAGAATAAGTACAATTTTGGAGAGTAATCAGTAGGGTGTGCTCCGAAGTTGAGCGCACCGAATAAATAATGGTGCGCATATGAGCGATGCGCACCCTACGAAAATTGTTTCGGGATATTTCCTGATCTTAAGTACATATGACGATGAACCAAGTTGAATCTTCTGCCAAATAAATTAATTGTAGGGTGCACTCCGTAGTTGAGCGCACCGAATAATAATGGTGCGCATAAAAGAGTTGCGCACCCTACGAAAAATTGTTTCGGGATATTTCTTGATTTTAAGTACATCAGATGATGAACCAAGTTCAATCTTCTGCCAAATAATGCAATTGTAGGGTGCGCTCCGTAGTTGAGCGCACCACCAAAAAAGTGCTCATAAGAGCGATGCGCACCCTACAGTTGATATGCCTAAATTAAATTGAATCTCGCGCGGTTCCCCGTTATAATTACCGATTGAACTACCAATATCCCACCGGTTAGCCCTCTCACCATCACACCAACCCACACGGCGAACCGGCCCAAAGCGCTAATATGTCCATTCGCAACCTCATCATCCTCAGCCAGATCAACCCGCCTGCCCAGCGCAGCCGGGTTTTGGTGCGTGAGCGCATCAACCAGCGGCTGGAAGGGATGTTGCATTACCCCCTGACCATCCTGGAGGCCGGTACCGGTTACGGCAAGAGCACCGCAATCCTTTCTTTCCTGCGGGAGAAGGACCTGCCGATCTATTGGTTCACTCTCTCCGGCACGGACCGTGACCCCAAGCTCTTCCTGGCGAAGCTGTTCACTGCGTTCAACCAGCGTGGTTCGCAGATCGGTGAGGAAGCGCTGCGGATCCTCGATATGCCGGATTCCACCCAGCAGGAAGCAATGATCGCCTTCCTGAACGCGCTGGCTGTTCACCTGACCGAGGATGCCCTGTTCATTCTGGATGATTTCCACCGGATGGTGAATGTACCCGAGGTGATGGGCTTCATTGACTGGATGGTCGAGAACCTGCCGCCAAAGCTGCATGTGGTCATCGCCACGCGTCACACGCTCGAATTCCCCTCGATGAACAAATGGCGGGTCAAGGGCGAGCTGTTGGAGATCAGCAAGGATGAGTTGACCTTCACCGGGGAGGAGATCGGCCAACTTTTTGCCAGTCAATACGATATCCAACTTGATGAGGAGACGATCACTCAACTGCTCCAGAAAACGGAGGGTTGGGCGATTGGGCTGCAGATGGTTTGGCAGACGCTCCAGAATAACCCCGGGATGACCATCCAACAGGTGCTGGAAGATGACCGGCAATCCCGCACGGCCTTATTTGATTACCTGGCTGAGGAAGTGCTGGCAGGGCAGACCCCCGAACGGCAGGACTTCCTCCTGGCGACTTCAATCCTCTCCAAACTGGATAGCAGCACCTGTGACTTCCTGCTGATGATCGATACCAGCGATAAGATCCTGATGGACCTGCACAGCAGCGGCCTGTTCATCGAGGAACTGCGCCCTGGTGTTTATCGCTATCATCAAATATTCCGCGAATTCCTGCTCAACCGGCTTCAACAGGACACCCGGCGGGTGGTGGACCTGCACCGCAAGATCGCCAGCTATTTCTATGCTCATGAGTATTGGGAAGAGGCGATGAACCACCTCCTGCTGGCCAGTGACTATCACCAGATCAATCAGATTCTGGAAAGCATTGGCAAGAAGATGGTTCGGGATGGCCGGCATGAATCGATCAATTACTGGATCACGCAGGTCCCGGCCAGCATCCGCAGGAACTACCCTTATATGGTCTTTCTGTTGGCTGAGGTCAACCGCTATCTCGGGCATTTTGAGGAAGCACTGGAATACTATCATGCGGCTGAGCGCATCTATCGCAAACGGGACAACCACCTGGGCGTTTCGCAGGCACTGACGGGACAGGCCCGGGTCTTCTTGGATACGATCCGGCCTAATAATGCCAACCAACTGCTGCAGGATGCCCTCAAGCTGCTGGACCCGGTGGAGATGAAGGAGGAAGTGGCGGATCTGTTGGTGCTGACTGCGGAAAATCAGCTAAACCTCGGGCTGCCGGATAGTGCTGAATCTCTGTTGAAGCAAGCCAGCCAGCTCCGGCCGGTCCTTGATAAAGAAACTGACCTGATCCAGGCTCGCATCTTGCTGCGGACTGGACGCCTGCAGGATGGGATCGACTTGCTGCAAGATCGTGAAGCGAATAACCCCGGCGTGGTCCCGCCATCCCGACCGCAGCGCTTTCACCGTGAGAGCACCTTGCTGCTGTCGCTCTTCTATGCCATCACCGGCGAAATTGAAAAAGCTGACCGCTATGCCCGTTTGGGCATTGAACTGGGCAAGCTGCTGCAATCCACTTTTGTGCAATCCGTGGGCTATATGCGCCTGGGACATGCCGTCTTGCTTTATGCCCAGCATCCCTTCAACGAGGACGGGCTGGAACAGGCGATGAAGTTGTATCAGGAGGCGATCGACAGGGTGGATGTGACCCGGATCCATGTCGAGCCTTTATGGGGCATGTGCCGTGCGCTGGGTTACTCGCATCACATCCAGCAGGCCGAACAAATGGCGCTTGAATCGTTGGAGATCGCCAAGAAAGCCGGTGACGAGTGGATCAGCATTCTGATCCAGCTCTCACTGGGCGCCGGCGAGGTGTTGACCGGTAACTACGAAGCTGCTCAACAATATCTGACCACAGCGGAAACCTTGTCGATCAAGGTCGGCGACCCCTTCGCCCTCAGTGCGGCACGGATGTGGCTGGCGTTGCGGGCCTGGCAGCAGGGTTATCAGAACACGGCTTTTGGCTATCTGGAGAAGATGCTGCCGATTGTGCAGGAACATGGTTATGAATTCCTGCTGACCCGGGAGAGCCTTATGGGCCTCAAGGATCGCGAAATGATCTACCCCTTGCTGCTGGCAGCGGCGGAGAACAACATTGAACAGCCTTTCATTGCCAAATTGCTCAAAGCACGCGGGCTGGAACCCGAAACCTACCATCCGGGATATTCGCTTTGGGTGCAGACCTTCGGCGGTTTCAAGGTCTGGCGGGGTGACCAGCCTGTCGACCCGGAGGAGTGGAAGCGGGAGAAAGCCCGGTTATTGTTCCAGCTTTTGGTGGGTCACCGTGATAAATGGCTGCACCGAGATCAGATCATCTCGATGCTCTGGCCCGATACGCCGCTGGAAAACGCCAATAACTACCTGAAAGTGATCCTCAATACCCTCAACCAGGTGCTGGAACCTGACCGGCCGCGGGGTGAGACGGCTTTCTTTGTCGAGCGCCGCCAGGAGCTCTACCGGCTGAACCCCCGGGCGCGGGTCATGGTGGATGCGGAACTATTCACTCAGCAGATCGGGGATGGCTCGCTGCCGGCTTTGGAGAGTGCCGTCAACCTCTATCGGGGACGGTACTTTGATGGGTGTTACGCCCAGGAATGGCTGATGATCGATGTGCAGTACTTCCACCAGCAGTTTCTGCTGGCTGCGGAGCGGCTGACCGCTCAATTGCTGGATGAGGGGGATTATGAACGAGCGCTGGAAGTGACCTATAAGACCCTGGGGGAGGACCCACTTTGGGAATCGGCTTACCGCGCCCAGATGACCATCTTCCACAAGATGGGACGGAGTTCGATGGTCCGGGAAGTGTATAAGCAGTGTCAGGACGTCTTCCGCCAGCAGATGGACAGTGACGTCTCACCCGCGACGGTGGAGCTGTATGAGGGGCTGATCGGCGAGGGGTAAGAGGTTTAGGGGGTTCACTCACTACTCGCAAACCACATCAAGAAATTCAATCCACCTTGTATATTCTTCATCGTGGACTGCGATGAGATGGTTTTTAAAAAACGGATACCATCCCAAATAAAAGGGATCACCAATTCTTTGTGTTTCGCCGGTTATTAAATTATACAGACCGGATTGTCTCCTCCCATCTTCACCTTGAAAATTGTAGGGTATGCAATGCCCAATTAACTTTGTCTTTTGCCCAAAAAGTGCATCTTCCTCCAGAAAAGTCGTTTCTGTCCAGGTTTCTGTGTCAAGAAAGATAAACTTACCATAGTCAGTTTTGATCAAGACTAATTTTCTCTCAGGATCATAATCAACAATATCATCATATCCAATCGCACTATAAACTACTACCGATTCCCCTGAACTTCCATAGACAATTCGCATTTCGGAATAAGAAGTTCCCTGCAATAGAGTTGGATAATAACCCATTATTAAGTAGTTGGTTCCTTCATAAGGAAGAATCCTTTGTATAAAGAATCCTTCAGGGAAGATGTATTTTAATGTTTGATTTGTTTGAAAAGTAATAACAAAGAAATCGGTGGACCCCCTAAGAATTATATGGTTGTTATCCTGGCTTAAAATGAATGAATTTCCATAAGTATCCTCTGGATAGGGGACTACATAGTTAACGTAATTTGATTCATCAATGGATTTTACGATAAGTAGGGACGTGTCTAGACGAAGGCCCCTTGTGGGAGAAATTCTCATAAATAATGTTGATCCATCCGACGACCAGCTATCCATACTAATATCATATATCTCAGCCTTTTCCTGGAGGTTAAGTGGGATATCCACTTGCTGATTATCCAAAAAATCATAGATAGAATAGGTGGAGAATTCCCCATCAGATAAAATAAATTGAAGGGCAAGGTATCTGCCATCCGGCGAGAGAAAGTCATCAGCATAATATGGACGTGTCGCTGCTGATGGCATGGTATTGTCATAATACTCATAAATTTCGTTGAGAATTTGCAGGTATTTTTCCGGTGTCCCGTCAGCGGGTTCATCCGTCGCGGTCGGGGTGGGGGTTGGGGCCAGGGTTGGGGTGTGAGTGGGTTCCGGGGTTGCCGTGTTGATTTCAACCGTGGCCGTTGGTTGAGCTTCTCTTTCAGTCGCAATCTGAGTTTGTATAACCTCAGTACAACCTGAGAGAAAAACCAGAGAAAATAGGACTGTAGCGAAGAACTTTGTGGTCTGTTTGTTCATCAATCCCTCCATTCACACAATTGTACACCATTCATGAAATTCGTAAATTCCCTAAATTCCCTCACTTTTGTTACCGCCCCGTAACCGTTTTGTAATCTCATCTTGCTATACTTCAGTTGGAAAAGAGCCCCTTGCGTTAATTTTTTCCGCGCAATGGATAACAATTTTATACCAAACAGGAGATTCTCAATGCGTTTAAAGGACAAAGTGTGTCTGATCACGGGTGGTGCCGCGGGGATTGGTAAGGCCACCGCAATTAAATTCGCTAATGAAGGCGCGAAGGTTGTGCTTTGCGATGTGGACCCCGAAGCCGGCGAAGCCCTTGCCAAGGAACTTGGTAACGGTGCGGTTTTCTATAAGGTCGATGTGACCGATCGGGATGCCGTCCAGGAGTGGGTTGACGATGTTATTGACAATTTCGGCCGGGTCGATGTGCTGGTCAATAACGCCGGGATCACTCGGGACGGTCTTTTTGTTAAGTATAAGAACGGCGAAGTGGTCAGCCAGATGTCGGAAGATGCTTTCGATCTGGTGATCAAAGTGAACCTCAAAGGCGTTTTCAACTGCGCTCAGGCCGTGACACCCCAGATGATCAAACAGGGCGGCGGTGTGATCCTCAACGCTTCCTCCATCGTGGGCCTCTATGGCAACTTCGGCCAGACCAACTATGCCGCCACCAAGTTCGGTGTGATCGGCATGACCAAGACCTGGTCCCGTGAGTTGGGACGCTATAATATCCGGGTGAACGCAGTTTGCCCCGGTTTCATCCTGACCGAAATGGTTCAGAAGATGCCCGAGAAGATCCTCGAAGGTTTGGCTGCCAAGACACCTCTGGGCCGGATGGGCAAACCGGAAGAAATCGCCAACCTCTACAGCTGGCTGGCCAGCGACGAGGCTTCCTATATCAGCGGTACAGCCATCAGCATTGACGGCGGCATGGTACTGGGTACCTAATCCAACACTGCAGCGAACATCATCATTCATTTATTAGAAACGAGGTATTAGATGGAACGATATGCCAATATTATCGGTACCGGTCGTTACGTCCCGAAGAACGAAATCACGAATGCAACCTTTGCCGAATGGATGGGCGAGGTCAGCCCCAAGCTGGCGGATGTGGTCGGTAAGTTTGAAGAAAGCTCGAATATCAAGACTCGCTTCTATGCCGATGAGGGCATGGCCACTTCTGACCTGGCCGTTGAAGCGGCCAAGGCTGCTCTTGAAGATGCCGGGATCAAACCCGAAGATCTGGATCTGATCATCCTGGGCACTGACTCACCGGATTACATCACACCTGCCACCTCTGTGGTGGTGCAGGAAAAACTGGGCGCAAAGAATGCCGGCACATTTGATGTGGGCTGCGCCTGCGCCAGCTTCCCGACAGGGCTGTCCCTGGCCTCCGGTCTGATCGCTGCCAACGCGAACCTGAAATACGTTCTGGTGATCGGCGCCTATATGATGCACAAACTGGCCGATTACAAGCACGATGTGATGGCCTTTTTCTATGGTGATGGCGCTGGGGCGGCCGTTCTGGCACCCAGTGACAAACCAGGCTTCATTTCCTCCACCTTCTTTGCCGATGGTGCCTATTACAAGCACTGGGGCATTTATGCCGGCGGCACAGCAGAACCTGCCACGGTTGAGAACGTGCAGAGCGGCAAGTCCCAAGTGCACCTTGTGACGGCTTTCCCGCCAGAGGTTAATAATGAAGGCTGGCCGCAGCGAGTGCGTGAAGTGGCGAAAAACGGCGGTTTTGAAATCTCCGATATTGATTTTGTGATCTTCACCCAGGTTCGCCTTACCAGCATCAAGCTGGTGATGGATGAACTCGGTCTGCCGATTGAGAAAGCCCATTGGATCATGGATAAATGGGGCTACACCGGTTCCGCTTGTCTGCCGATGGCATTTGATGACGCCCGCAAGTTGGGCAAGATCAAATCCGGTGATCTGGTGGTCTTCATCGGTTCCGGTGTGGGCTACAACCAGGCTGGCGTCGCCATTCGAATGCCCTAAGAATTGGAGAAATAATTGTATGCCAACCACCAAGCGATTTATCGATAAATACCTGACGGCTGAAGAAGCCGTTCGGCTGGTCAAGCCACACCAGACAATTGGGGTCGGCATTGCAGGTTCCGAACCGGTGGGCCTTATGCGCGCTATGGCGGATTATGCCACGGAGCTGGAAGGCGTCCATTTTTGGACCTGCCTGCCCATGCGACCTTATGACATCTTCACCAAGCCTGAAATGGGCGGCCATATCTTTAATGAGAACTGGTTCTATAGCGCTACGGACCGCCAGGTGCACCCGGAAGGGCGGGTCTCCTATATTCCCAATAACCTGCACCGGGCAGCCACCGATAAGCTCTATGCCACCGGTGGTCACCTGGATGTCTTCATGGGGACGGCCACACCGCCTAATGAGGAAGGGTATATGTCCCTTTCGCTGGGCCTGATCGTCCAAAAAGACCTGCTTGAAGCGGCTGACCTAAAAATCCTGGAAGTGAATGAAAACCTGCCCTGGACCTATGGCGATACACTCGTCCATGTCTCCGAGGTGGATTATCTGGTAGAGAACAACGTCCCCCTGGTGGAACTGCCCGTTGTTGCCCCAACTGAAACCGAACAGCAGATCGGCGGCTTTATTGCTGATCTGATCGAAGATGGCTCAACGATCCAATTGGGGATCGGCGGCATTCCGAATGCGATCACCGCTTTCATTATGGAACGCAAAGACCTCGGTGTGCATACTGAGATGATCGTGGATGGTTTCGTGGACCTCTTAGAGGCCGGTGTGGTCACTAACGCAAAGAAAACACTGCACCCCGGCAAGATGATCGGCGCTTTCGCCTTGGGCAGTAAAAAACTCTATGATTTTCTTGATCACAACCCGGATGTCGAAATGTACCGGGGCCGTTATACCAATGACCCCTATGTGATCGCCAAGAATAACAAGATGATCAGCGTCAACACGGCACTGCAGGTTGATATCCTCGGCCAGGTCTGCTCCCAGAGCATCGGCACCCGCCAGTTCAGTGGGACCGGCGGCCAGCTGGATACTCACCGCGGCGCGCAGATGTCCGAAGGTGGGCGCGGCATCATTGCCCTGCGCTCGACAGCGAAGAACGGCAGCATTTCCACGATTGTTCCCACCCTGGCCCCCGGCGCCGGCGTGACTGTGCCCAGCCAGGATGTGGATACGATCATCACAGAGTTTGGCGTGGCAGAGTTGCGCGGCCGGTCAGTTCAGGATCGGATGGAAGCGTTGATCAGGGTGGCCCATCCCAATTTCCGGGATTGGATCCGTGATGAAGCTGACCGTTTGGGTATTGTCCCTAAAGCCCATTTCTTTGTGGGAGGTTTAGATGAGTGAACTGATTGGCAAGTGGGCCCAAAAAGAAGGCCAGCCCTTCGCAGGGCTCTGGTTTGAATTTCGTGAGGATGGCACTTTTGAGGCTCTATATGAACCAATGGGGATTAGCTCCGGCGGAACATATGAGACCGATGGCGGCCAGATCACAATGCAACAAAATGAACATACCCTCGGCATGCTTGGCGAGTTCAAGGGCTTGTTCCAGGTTGAAGGCTCTGAGTTGAAGATGGCGCTGGCCGCCGGTCCAGGTGAGGACCGCCCGGCAGACCTTTCAGAAGCTCGGGTTTACATCAAAGCATAAGTAGCGATAAGAGGATTTGAATGAGTAAATCAAAATGGTCCAGAGGCGTCGCAGTTGTTGGCGTCGGCATGAGCAAGTTCGGTGCATTTCCCAATAAGACCTCCCGCGATCTGGCGGTGGAAGCTTTCAAAGATCTGAAGAAAAGCATGAATAAGCCTTTGGATCCGAAGAAAATTGAAGCCTTCTATCTTGGGAATTTCAGCAGTGACCAGTTCGAAAAGCAGGCCCACTTTGCACCTATCCTGGCTAGCTGGTTAGGGCTTTCTCCCATCAGCGCCGTGCGGGTGGAAGATGCCTGTGCCAGTGGTGGTGTGGCGATTCGCCAGGCTGCTCTGGCTATTGCTTCCGGTGAATATGATGTCGTGCTGGTGGGCGGGCTGGAAAAGATGACCGACCTGCAGATCGCCGAGATCACCGAGGCCCTGGGCACCGCAGCAGACACCCAGTTTGAAATCCCGGCCGGTTTCACTTTCCCCGGTTTCTATGCCGCAATGGCAACCGCTTATATGCATGAATATGGCGCAGATCGCAATGCCTTTTTCGATGTCGCGATCAAGAATCACAAGAATGGCGCGCTAAATGACAAGGCGCAATTCGAACAAACGATTGAACAGATCATGGAAGCCAAGAAGGCCCGTGCGGTGAAGAAAGGCCGCCCGGAACCTACCTGGAAAACCGACCTCGAATTTCTTCAGGACCCGAAAGGCAATCCTAATATCGCCTGGCCGATGACCCTCTTTGATTGTTCACCGGTGTCCGATGGGGCGGCAATGATCTTGCTGGTCTCGGAAGACATTGCCAAAGCGTTCAGCGATTCACCTATCTATCTGATCGGCAGCGGGCAGGCCAGCGATGGGGCACTGCCGGAGCGGGAAACGCTTTCCGGCATCCCGGCAGCCGAAAAAGCCGGCAAACAGGCCTATGAGATGGCCGGTCTAACCTCTTATGACATTGACCTGGCTGAAGTGCATGACTGCTTTACAATAGCTGAGATCATGGCCAGTGAAGATTTGGGCTTCTTCCCCCGTGGTGAAGGTTGGAAAGCCGCCATGGACGGCAAGACTGCCCGCGATGGCGAACATCCGATCAATACTTCCGGCGGCCTGAAAGCCAAGGGACACCCAGTGGGTGCTTCCGGTGTGGCTCAGGTGGTTGAGGTCTGGAAACAGCTGCACGGGATTGCGGGCGAGCGACAACTGCCTGACAACCCCACCATTGGCCTGACCCATAACGTCGGCGGCTCCGGGCAAACCTGCGTCGTCAATATCTACGAGCGGAGAGACTGAGATGAGTGAATTTGCATTATTCAACAAAGAATTCTTCCGTGCCCTGGAAGCCGGCGAACTGATCGGTTCCAAATGCCTGGATTGTGGTGAGGTTTCCATTCCGCAACGGGAGATTTGTCCGGTTTGTTATTCCCACAAGATTGAAGTTGAGGCCTTCTCCGGTAAAGGGAAACTGGTGGCCTATACCGTCATCAGTGTTCCGCCGGTCAAGATGGCCGAAGCAGGTTATGACAGTAAGAACCCCTATTGTGTTGGTATCGTTGAATTGGCAGAAGGGCCCCGGATTTCAGCTCAGATCCTGGATGTCGACCTGACCCATCCTGAATTAATTGAAATTGGGATGGATTTGCAGATGACCACCATTCAGCGTGAAGAGGGTGGCGTTCAGAAAACCTATTTGGCTTTCAAACCTGCTTAATAGAAAGGGACTGACATGCCGAAGATTGGTGTGAGCGGGATTGAACTCTATTATGAGCTTTCCGGGCCGGAAGATGCCCCGGTGTTGGTGCTTTCCAATGGTGTGATGATGAGTACTGCCAGTTGGGCTTTCCAAAAGGCTGCCCTTGAACAGCACCTGCGGGTGCTGCTGTATGATTGCCGCGGTATGTGGCAATCCGACCATCCCGAAGAGGAATATTCAATGTCCCAACACGCTGATGACCTGGCGGGTCTACTTGATGCATTAGGGATTGAGAAAGCCCATATTGCCGGTATTTCATACGGAGCTGAAGTCAGCATGTCATTTGCGCTTCAATATCCTGAGAAGACACAGTCTTTGGTTGTGATCGATGGGGTCAGCGAAATCCATCCCCTATTGCGTGCCCAAACCATGCCGTGGCTGATGGCCGCTGAACAGCACGATGCTGAATGGCTGCTTAAAACATCCTATCATATGAATTTTGCACAGGATTGGATTAGAGTTAATCAGGCGTTCATCGATTCATCGGTGGATCGCTATGCCGCATTAGATATGGATGCCCTTGTTCGATTGATGAAATCATTCTACGCCCTGGACCTGACAGACCAGTTGAGTGCGATCACTGCGCCCACATTGGTTATTGCAGGAGAGGAAGATCTGATCAAGGGGCGTGAATATGCCGAGATTATTGCTGCCCAGATCCCTGGCAGTGAGTTTGTCATGGTCCCTGGTTCGGGCCATGCGCTCTGCCTGGAAAAGCCGGCGGTGTTAAATACGCTGCTGCTGGGTTTTGTTTATAAAAACTCAAAATAAGGAGGTGTTATATCCTCGATTCGAACGCTAGAACCAAACAAAATACCTGTTTTCTAACCTATTAGAAGGAGCAAAAAGGATGAAAAAAGCTAGTTTAACCGTATTGGCCATATTGGTCATCATTCCCATGGTTCTGTCAGCCTGCGCAACTCCGGCTGTCGAGACTACTGAACCTGTTGTGGATGAAACCGAAGTTGTCGCTACCGAAGAGGTAGTCGAGACTGAGGTTGTTCTAGAGCCCGTCAAAGTTGGCGTTATTGCTGACCTGACCGGTGCATTGGCCATCTATGGCGTCATGATCCCCCGTTCATTCATGCTGGGGATGGAATATGCCACAGGTGCTGCTGGTACCGCAGGCGATGTCTTCGATTTCGCTGCCACCCAGGAAAACACCTTCATGCTCGATGGCCGTGAGATTCAGGTCTATGTTCGAGATGACGCTGGTTCCCCTGAGAACACAACCGCCGTTGCGAACGAATTGATTGACGTTGTGGGTGTTGATTTCCTCGTTGGTTCAACCTCCTCATCCTGCACCGCTACTCTGCAGGAAATTGCCTTCGACAATCAAATTCCGTTGATCGTTGCCCCTGCTGCCGCTAATGACATCACCGGCAAAGACTTCAATGAATATACTTTCCGCACCAGCCGCAACAACTATCAGGACTCCATTAACGAATGTGCCGCGCTGACCGAAAATTATTCAACCTTCGTCACAATCGCGATTGACAACACCTTTGGTAAGGGTGCTGCTGAATCCTTCCGGGATGCCTGCACCCTGGATGGTGGTGAATTCGTAACTGATGATATTTACGCACCTGCAGATACGACTGACTTCACACCCTACATGGAAATTATCGCTGACACCGATGCCGAAGCCTATATTGTTGCTTGGGCAGGCTCAGGCTTCATTCCATTGGTCCAGGCTGCTGAGGATCAGGGTGTCAATGAAACCAAAGAATTGGGTACGACCTTCATCGACAATATCCTGATGCCTGTGTTCTACAGCAACGCCGTTGGCACCACCGCTGGCATTCTCTACCACTATTCCGCACCGGACAACGTCATCAATGACTTCCTCGTTGAGAATCTGTCCACCCGCTATGGTGTATATCCTGACCTCTTCGATGCCGATGCTATGAACGCCGCCATCATGGTTGTGGAAGCCCTCAAGGCCACCAATGGTGATACCGATGGCGCGACACTCGTTGCCGCTATGGAAGGTTTGAGCTTCGATGGTCCCAAGGGCCTGATCGAAATTCGCCCCGAAGATCATGTTGCCATTCAGGATATGTACATTCTGACCCTGGAAAATCTGACTGATCCGACCTTCAATTTCTATTCCTATGTGGGCACAACCCGCCCCGTGCCGCCATGCTTGCTCACCGGCGATAATGTTGCCCGCTGTGGTGACCTCCCCGTGGGGAGCCTCTCAGGCGAGTAATACCAACTTAGATTAATAAAAATGTCCCTAAGGGTTTTTGGCCCTTAGGGACAAAATTACATTATTATATTAGTAATTATCCTTTTTTATCACCAATAAAAGGCGAGACAATAACATGGCAGATGAATTTGCAATTGAAACCCAGCATTTGAGTAAGAATTTTGGCTCACTGGCTGCCGTAAATGATGTCAGCATTAAGATCAAGAAGAATAGTCTCCATGCCATCATCGGTCCCAACGGGGCTGGAAAAACCACGCTATTCAACCTCCTGAGCGGAACTTTGAAACCGACAGCAGGCAAGGTTTTTTATAAAGGCTTGGACCTGACACAACAGCCTGTCCACAGGATGATCCATCTCGGCATTGGGCGTTCCTTCCAAATCACGAATATTTTCCCCAACCTGACGGTTTATGAGAATATCCGCCTGGCATCTCAAGCGATGGAGCCGGGAAACTTCAGAATTGTTGAGGACGTGACCAAATTAGCAGATTGTGAACGGCGGACGCAGGAAGTGATCCAAAGGATGGGTCTGCAAAGTCAGGCGATGCTATTGGCTCGTACGCTCCCTCATGGCGATCAACGTAAACTTGAGCTGGGGATGATCTTGGCGCCGGACCCGGAGGTCCTCCTGCTGGATGAGCCCACGGCCGGTATGGCAGCTGAACAGGTGCCAGAATTGATCGCTCTGATCCAGGAGATTCAACTTGCGGGCGAGAAAACGGTCGTTCTTGTTGAACATAACATGAACGTGGTTATGAGCATCTCCGACATGATCACCGTGATGCACCTGGGCCAGGTCCTGGCGGAAGGCACCCCAGCAGAGATTGCCGCCAACAAAGAAGTACAGACGGCTTATCTTGGAGGCTTATATGACCTTGACCTTTAGCCAAGTCGCATCCCCATCGTTGACCGTTATCTGAGGTTCTTATGGAAAATATATTAGAAGTCCGAAACCTGCAAGCTTATATCAAACAGTATCACATTCTCCAGGGTGTTGATTTTGTCGTACCCAGAGGTTCAATCACCGTTTTATTGGGTCGTAACGGGGCAGGGAAGACAACCACATTAAAATCCATCCTGGGGTTGACCTCCGTCCGTGGAGGCCAGGTGGCTTTCAACGGCCGTGAAGTGAACGGGATGCCGCCTTATGACATTGCCTCATTGGGAATAGGTTTTGTCCCAGAGCACCGGGCTATTTTCAGTAATCTCACCGTAGAGGAGAACCTCAAGATAGCTGAGCGGGAAAAAGGGGATTATGACCGGAAGAAGGAATTCCTTTTTGAAACCTTCCCGGATTTGGAAAACTTCCTCTCCATCAGGGGCACCAGTCTTTCCGGCGGTCAGCAGCAGATGCTGGCAATCGCCCGGGCTTTGGTGGCGGATAACCAATTATTGCTGATTGATGAACCAAGTGAGGGCCTGGCCCCAGTGATCATTGAGCACATGATTGATGTTATCCAGAAGCTTTCCAAGGACAGCACGGTTCTGCTGGTTGAACAAAACTTCCTGGTCGCCAGTAAATTGGCTGAATACTTCGTGATTATTGAAGAAGGTCAGTCTGTTGAATCCGGCCGGATGAAAGACCTGGAACAGGACAAAGCGATGATCCAACGGTATCTGGGGGCAGCATAGGACATACTATGAATACTTTTATTAAGAAAAACTACAAGACTATCACCATCCTGTTTTTCATAGGACTGCTGCTCTTCCTGGCAGCTCGTGGCATGGACCCGCAGGATTTTGTTATCACCTCCCTGCGCAGCCTTTCAACAGGCTCGGTCACGTTCCTGGTCGCCGCCGGTTTTTCACTGATCTTTGGCCTGCTGGACGTGTTGAACCTCGCCCAAGGGACCTTGTATATGATCGGGGCTTATATCGGTTGGGTAGTGTATGTGCGCCCAGACACCTTCGTTGACCTGGTCACGCCAATTTTAATCGTGCTGGCGGGATTTTCCTTAAAGTCCCTCTGGGCCTTCCTGGCAAAGCAGATCAAGCTCGCGCAGAAAGGGACCAGGCTGCTCGCCTGGGGTCTGATCGTTGTCGGTGGTGGATTATTAGTTTTGGCCTTTTCGAAGTATCCTTTTGCAATTTGGAACCTCGATAATTACGCTCAAAGTCCGATCACATTTGCATTTATGGCTGATCAGGGCATGCGAGTGGCAACGGTTGAGGCTGTTTTTGAGGCTGTTTCACCAGTTCTACTGCTGATTGGATTGCTGTTTTCAAGTTCAATGATTGCTTTTGGGCTTTCGCTGCTTCAAAAGCGGGAAAATGTCTATGCCAACCTCTCATGGAAGAGCTTCATCGCATCTGGCGTGCTCGCCCTGATTGGTGTGTTGGCTTTGGTTTTCAACGCACCTCTTTCCAGTTGGCTTGTAGGGCTCAACACCAACCTGCTTTTCGTGATATCCATCATCGTGGCTGTGTTATGCGGTTTTGGTTTGGGAGCCCTGTTGGAAAGTACGCTGATCCGGCCTCTTTATAACCGCCCGATCTACCAATTGATGCTTACCATTGGTCTTGGAACGATTGGTATCGAGATCGTCCAGGCGATTTGGGGACGGCCGGAATTTGTATTCCCCAAGCCCGCCTTATTCCGCGGCACTGGGGATGGCTGCCCTGCCACCAGTTTATCCGGCTGGCTGGAGAACCACTGTTCGACGGTGTTGATACTCGGTGGTCGGGTGCGGGTCTATGATGAAATATTCATCCCAATTATCGGCATTTTAGTGCTGATTGGGGTTTGGATCCTATTGAAACGCACCCGGATTGGCATGATCATCCGGGCAGGCGTTCAGGATCGTGAAATGGTGGAAGCGCTGGGCATTAATGTGCGCCGGGTGTTCACGATGGTCTTTTCACTGGGTGTGGGGTTGGCAGCATTCGGCGGCGTGCTATCGGCGCCATCGGTGGGCCTTTCCACCGCAATGGGAGAGCGGTTACTGTTGAGCGCGTTGATTGCGCTGGCGATCGGCGGCCTAACCAGTTACCCAGGCGCGGCCCTCGGGTCCTTGCTGGTGGGTCTGATCCAGCAGTTCCTGATTAAGTATGGACAAATCGGGATTCCCATCCCATTCACAGACATCCTCTTCAAACCGTCACCTCCCATCATCCCGGCATCTACGGTCCTGCTAATGGTGATCGTTCTGTTGATCCTGCCCGGTGGTTTGTTAGGGAAGAAGGAATAGTTATGAAAAACACCAAGGCTTCATTTATTCGCAGACACGGTTCCGCCCTGATATTCCTTTTGGTTATGTTAGCGCTGCCGTTTATTGTTGGCCTTTTTGAAGGTTCCTCGCTGGGGATGGTTTGGTCCAATGAAGGCAGCATCTCCAAGTTTATCGAAGGGCTGGGAATTGAGATCTTCATCTACGGTTTGTTCGCCCTCAGTTATGATTTGCTCTTTGGCGTAACCGGCCTGCTCTCTTTTGGCCATTCGATGTTCTTTGCGGTTGCTGCCTATATCACAGGCATCACCCTGAAATTGACTGCACTGCCATTCTGGGCTGTAATCTTGTTTGTCATCTTAGCGGCGATCATCCAAGCGTTACTGTTCAGCGTGGTTCTATCCCGGGTCAAAGGCGTCACATTTACTTTGGTCAGCCTGGGCCTGGCATCCATGTTCCACATCATCGTCATGTCGAGTGATATGGTCAAATGGACGGGGGCGGATGTGGGCTTGCAAGGTGTCATTGTACCGGCATTCATGAACCCGGCAACGGAGCGGCTGCGATTCTATGCAATTGCAGCGGTACTGTTGGTGGCCATCTATCTCTTCTACCGGCGCTTTGTCGATTCGCCAACTGGGCGGGTCTGCGTTGCCATTCGTGAGAATGAAGCCCGCGCAAAAATGCTGGGTTTCAATACATCAACTTTCAAGTTTGTTGTGATGATCATTTCGTCCCTTACGGCATCAATGGCAGGTGTACTCCATGCCCTTTATCAGCCCATCATCAGCCCGAGTGTGGCTGATCTAAGCTTCACTGTGGTGGGGCTGTTGATGGTGTTGTTGGGTGGGGTGGGGACGCTCAGCGGTGCTGTCGTGGGCGCTTTTGTGCTCCGCCTGCTGGACTTCTCTCTGCGGCGGTTCATTGGTGAGAGTGCAAGCTTTATCACGGGTGCAATTTATGTTGTCTTCGTGATGTTCATCCCCTATGGGATCGTTGGCACCTGGCAGCTAAAGAAGAATGATATTAAAGCGGGGAGGGAGCGTTTGGTGAAGCTCTTCTTCCCACCCAAGGCGGATGCGGGTTAATATTAAGTGATTCGGTAGATAGAACTCCCTTTGAACTACATTTGTCAATCAAAGGGAGTTGTTAATTGGGAAGGGAATGTTATGAAAATTGGCGTAATCTACTATTCTTATTCCGGCCACACCGCGCTGGTCGTTGACCAGCTTGTAACGGATTTGAACGAGTCAGGAGCGGAGGTTTCCAAGATTGTTCTGGAACCCGAGAGCCCGCTTCAATTAAGTGCCATCACAGTGCCTCTCAAAGTCCAACCTGATGTGTCGGGTTTTGATGTCCTAATCCTGGGAACACCGGTTCACGGTGGCCGGATGTCGGCACCCATGCTGGCTTTTCTGGAAAAAATCCCGACACTGGAAGGGAAACAAGTGGCCTATTTATTGACTCATTTCTTCCCCCGCAAGTGGGGGGCAGCACAAACCATTGAGGTTATGAAAGGCCTGTGTTGGGAAAGAGGCGGAAAGATACTCGGTAGTGCGGATGTTACCTGGCTTAGTCTGAGGCGAAAGAAACGAATCCTCGGGGCGGTTGAGGACATCAAGACCTTGCTGACAGCGGAAAATTAATATAAATTCGCATAGCCATTTTCTTGGATTTGGTTTTTTAGTCGGGCTGTAAGAAACTCTAATTGTTTTTCAATATTTCTTGATTCTTATTTAAGGGGGATATGTTGCTTTAGGGCGGGGAGACGGACCTGTTTTTCAATGCCCTGATCCGAAAGCCCCATGTCACCCAGTGAATACTGGTGGTGGCTTTTGTATTGTTTTGACTTTTCCGATTCGGTGTGCAGGATTTGGTGGAATTTGGGTGTCATTTCTATACCGAACTGAGTGTAGATCTGCTCTATGGTGCTTTCCGGATCGTTAACCAAATCGTCATATTGAACCAGGATATATTGGCTGTCGGGCAGGTTCTTGAGGTAGCGGTGAGGGTAAATGTACCAATGCCGGGCCTGTTCCATGATCACCTTTGAGGCTGGCTTAGGATATTCTTCTGCAGGGTCGCCATAGGTGCGCCAGTGATTGGAAAACATGCTGACTGAGGAGGGGATAACACTCTTGGGGGAGCGCATCAGGTTGATGAACTTGGCATCCGGAAACTGTTCATGCAGCGTGCGAACTTTGGCGGAAAAACTGGGGCTTTTTGAGACGTACCTTTTCCCGGGATTCGTATAGATGTGCCGCTTGAGGACCTCACGATAGTAGGTCATATCAATTTTCTTCTGTCCCTCGGGGACAGCATCATCGTAATAGATATAGTTGCGGATCAGCTCGGGGAAGGGGAAGAAGGCGAACAGGTCATAAGTGGACCAGATATGCAGCAGGACGTGGCTGTCCTCTTCAATTTCCTGGAGACCGGTTGGGTGCATATAGGAGTATTCCTGCAGGGCTTTATCAAAAGCTTTCAAGACATGATCGATGGGATTGCCGACCAGACGGTTGATTTTCATTAGCCAGTGGATCATTTTGCGCTGGATCACCGAGGGTGCTAAATAGATCTCCCAGGTTTGCATCCCGGTTGTTTGTTCGTCTTTAACCAGCAGCCGATGCAGGAGTGTGGTTCCAGAACGGAAATTGCCGATAATGAAAATCGGCTGTTTGATATCCTGTTCTTTCAGATGGGGGAAAAAGAGATTATCAAGGCTGTAGGCCAGGCGGAAACTATAATGCCAGAGGGGATAGATGATGAAGATGAAAAGGAGTACGAAGAAACGTTTAGGAGAAAGCCTGCCTGGGGTTCCTTCAGATTTGAAAAAACTGATATAAATGGTCTTGAAAAAAAGTTTGATGTTTGGAATCATCGGAAGTGGTCCATCGTTACGACTACGAGTGATATGGCAACGGTTGAGTCTGCTTATGTTCGTTGCCTTGGTGACAAAAGTTTACCTAAGCCAGAAGTATTATACCTGTCTGCATATACCTGTCATTCTGATTAAGTAAATTTCTTGTAAAAAGTTTCGCCAAGGAAAATTGGGAAAAAAAGAGGAGGGGAGCCCTAATTTTCGTTTCTGACTGGGATTAATGCCAAAAATCCCAGTTTTTTAGGTTATAATCCCAACTGATTTTTGCTGAACAAGTCAATATAATGGTAGAAATTGGTAATTATTCACATAAAGTTATATTCCACCGACCCAAAAATCTGAATAAGCTTACGGCATGACCAGGTTTTTTGGAAACGAGAAAGAAATGATGGTAATGATGAACGAAATCAAAATCAGTCCCTCAGTTGTTTGTGCAGATCTTAGCCAGTTGGGTAATCAGGTGAAGCTGTTGGATGAAGCGGGCGTGGACCTCTTTCACTGGGATGTTATGGATGGCGTTTTTGTCCATAATTTCTGCCTCACCCCCGATTTGATCACCGCCTGCCGACCTTTCACCAAGAAACCTTTTGATGTTCATATGTGCATTGCGGACCCGGCCGGGTTCATCCCCGAAATTGCGGCAACCGGCTCGGACATTATCAGCCTGCAATTTGAATCGACCCCGCACATCTTCCGTGCGGTGCAGACAATCCATAAAGCAGGCCGAAAAGCCGGTGTGGTGATCTCCCCCAAGACCCCGCTGATCGATCTGGAATATCTGCTCGATGACCTCCAAATGGTGACTGTGATGACTGTGGATGTTGGTTTTGCCGGACAGAGCTTCCTTATGCCGATGCTTGATAAGATTCGCAAGCTGCGGGAGATGATTGAGGCGCGCAACCTTGATGTCGATATTCAGGTGGACGGTCAGATCAATGACAAGACCTTCGAGAGCGTGATTCAGGCGGGCGCCAATGTATTGGTCGTGGGCACTTCCGGGTTGTTCAATCTGGATGATGACCTTGGCAAGGCGGTGCAAATGGTCCGCGAAAAGGTCAATAAAATAGTAGGTGCCTAATCAGCACTTTTGATGATAATAAAAACCCACTGAAGCTCGGACTCAGTGGGTTTTTAAATACCAAATAATGGAACTCCGAATTAATTATTTCCCAGTTTTAAATTGACCAGGCTTGCGGCGCCATATAAGCCGGCTTTTTCGTTGAGTATGGGTCGGTCAATTTCGAGACGGTTCCTTGTGACGGCTCGCGCCCGGGAATAAACGATCTCTTTAACGATATCCAGCGCTTCCGGCCAGCCCGCAAGGATCCCCCCGCCCAGGATAACCAGTTGGGGGTTGAGCAGATTGACCAGATCGGTGATCGCGATGCCAAGAATATTGAACGACTTCTCGATTGCCGCTTTGGCTTGCAGATGACCATTCCGTGCTTTGTTGATCAGATATTCCGCCAGGGAATATTCACCCTTACTGCCGGTTGCATAAAAAAGGTCTATCTCCGATTGGGGGAAGATCCTTTTGGCCTCATAGGTCAGCGCAAATCCGGAGCAGTAGGTTTCGAAACAGTCCGTCGCGCCACAGCCACAAATGCGGCCTTCAGCGTTGTGGACTAAGTGGCCAAACTCGGCTGCGGCGCCATCCGCGCCGGTATAGAGCTGGTTATTCAAGATCAGGCCACAGCCCAGCCCCGTGCCCACAAAAACGCAGGCCAGATCGGTCAGGTCCTTGCCGCGCCCGTAGAGGTGTTCACCAATAGCGATCAGGTTGACATCATTTTCAACAAAAATCGGCACACCGATTTTTGGAGCCAGAAGCACGCTTAGTGGGTAATTGTTGAGCAGGGGGATGTAGGGGGTTGAAACGACTTTCTGGGTGTGACTATCCAGAACGGAGGGGACACCGATGCCCACACCTTTGATTGATTCCCGATTAAAGCCAAGGTCTTGAATGTATTCGCTAATAAATAGCTGCAGTGCGTCTGCAGCATCATCCGCAGCAGCGAAGACATCCGCTGTATTGACCTTTGTAAAGCCCTTCAGTTTTCTTTCGCTATCCAGATAACCTGCAGCAATTTTCGTCCCACCGATATCAATGCCTATTGTGATCAAGATGAATTCTCTCCCGTTGTGCAATGAATAATAACAAAAGTCATACTATGATAATGGATAAACCTCATGAAACCTTAAAATATGCTTAATCCATTGTTAAAACTAGGCTCTATTATATTGACAAATCTCTAAAGTGTATATATCATATGGGTAAACCTTTACCCAACGTTAACCAAGGTTTCAAGGATGCCAACGAAGAAAATTACTTTAGAAGAAATAGCCCACATGGCCGGTGTGTCCATCGCAACGGTTTCTCGGGTTATTAACCAAAATGGACGGTTCTCAAAAGAAACCGAAAAACGCGTTAACGAAATTATCGCTAAATACAATTATCGACCGAACCAGATGGCGAGGGGCCTGCGGAAAAATAGGGGGAAGGTTGTAGGTATCATCGTCCCGGACGTTACCAATGAATTCTTTGCCAAGATGGCGCTTGAAATGCAAAACCGGCTGCTCAACGAAGATTATATGGCCATCATTTGCAACACCAATGAATCCGGTGATATTGAACGAGCCCATCTCTCCATGTTGAAGTCCATGCTGGTGAGCGGCTTGATCTATATTACGCATGAATCGATTGACACTAATCACACCCTGATCGTCCCAACAATCTACATTGACCGGGAACCTTTATGCATCAGCTCTCAGGAAGAGAATGTCTTCATCGAGAGTGAAAACACGGAAGGGGGGCGCCAGGCGGTAAGGCATCTGGTTGACCAGGGTTGCCGGCGGATCGCACTCGTCTGTCTTGAGGGACAGATTTCCTCCCACCATAACCGGTGTGAAGGCTATAAACGAGGCTTACGGGAATCTGGGATCTCGGTTGATGAAAGCCTGATCTATTGCACCAAGGCCGTGACCTATGAAGACGGTTTTGAAGTCACAGATGAGCTGCTGAGAGAACATCCCGATGTGGATGGTATTTTTTACACAGCCGATATTCTGGCCCTTGGCGCACTGCAATATTGTCTAAAGAGAAATGTCAACGTTCCTGAGGACCTCAAGATCATTGGTTTTGATGATATTGCCGCCTGCACCAGAAGTATTCCGCAACTGACGACCATTCACCAGTCCGTGGATATGATCGCTGAGTTGGCCGTCAAAAACCTTGTTTCAATGATGGATGGAAACCCGGTAGAGAAGTCTTATATAAAGTTTCCAATCAATGTCGTCGTCAGAGGCTCAACCCAACTCTGATTTTTTCTGCTTCAGCCTGTATAACGAAAGAATTGTCATTAATGGATAAAGTTATGGATAGCAAACCCCTTTTCTCACCTTCGCTGATGTGTCTCGATTTTCTTGAGGTTGGAAAACAAATCGAGATCCTCAACCGGCATTGTGATATGCTGCATGCCGACATCATGGATGGGCATTTTGCCAAGAATATCACCCTCTCCGTTGATATTGTCAAAGCCATCAAGAGTGTGGCGACTATTCCTGTTGAGGCGCATCTGATGGTGACCTCGCCAAACGATTATATTGATGCCCTGGCTGAGGCTGGCGTTGAGACAATCTCCCTTCATGCGGAGACCATTCAGAGGGAATCCTACCGGATCATCCGCAGGATTAAAGACCTTGGCATCAAGGTTGGGATCGTACTATGCCCGGCGACTCCGCTTTCGATGGCGGATTGGTATTTGGATCAGATTGATATCCTCACCATCATGACGGTTGAGGTTGGCTATGCCGGTCAGAAATTCATCCCCAGAATGTTCGAGAAGATCGCTGAGGCCAGGGACCTTTGCCTTGACCGTGATTATCACTATGTCATCCAGGTGGATGGCGCAATCGGGAAGAAAAACTATCAACCGCTTTATGAAGCTGGGGCACGGGCTTTTGTTGTAGGGACCAGCGGTTTATTCAAACCAGGTATCGAATTGGAAGAAGGTTGTAAGTTGATGAAAGCAGAATTCACCGAGGCGACGGGGGTGGCATTATAAAGCGGTCTGATAATTTCCTGGGTATTGATATTGGCGGCACCAATGTCCGTCTTGGTGTAGTCACGCCTGATTCCACTTTGGAGAACGCTGAAATTTTCTCCACAAAGCAGATTGCCGGTGCAGACGCCGCCGACCGCCTTCTGGATGTCATTTATCAATATAAGAAAAACTTACCTTATGATGTTGACGCCATTGCGATGGGTTTCCCATCCACGATCAACCGGGATCGGACGGTAGTGCTTTCAACCCCCAATATCGAAGGGTTTGATAACCTGGATATTATTGACCAGTTTGAAGAAAAACTCCAGGTTCCAGTCCTGATCGAAAAAGACACCTGTATGCTCATGCACTATGATCTGGACCGGCATGATATCTCCGATGGCATTTTGATCGGCTACTACATCGGTACTGGCCTGGGCAATATCATCCTCATTGATGGCAAGGTCATCGTTGGCAAGGATGGTGTGGCTGGAGAACTTGGTCATATTCCGATCCTCGACCGGCACGATAAGTGCGGCTGCGGGTTGGAAGGATGCTCTGAGCTGTATGTCGCTGGCCTAGGCTTGGAAAGGCTTCAACGAGAACGCTTCTCAGAAACCCCCATTGCCAAGATTTTCACTGTGCAGGGCCAGACCGAAGAGATCCGTTACTTCATCGAAAGCATGGCGAAGATCATCGTCACCGAGATCAATATTCTCAACCCGGACTACATCATCCTGGGCGGTGGCGTGATTGGGATGACAGACTTCCCCTATGACTTACTGATTGATTATATCCATCAATTCACCCGTAAACCCTTACCCGGTGATTCGTTGAATATCATCCGTTCCGATTTTTCCAATCCCTATAATGGTGTGATTGGTGCGGGGCTGTTCGCTCGCAAGCAGCTGGAAGGAGCAGGAAAATGATAGCTCTGGGCAGTGATCACGCAGGGCTTCCTTTAAAAAAGGCCATCGCTCAACTTCTGGATGAGATGGGCATCGTTTTTAAGGATTATGGCACCTACAGCGAAGAACGATGTAATTATCCTGAATTTGGCTATAAAGCAGCGGTGGCCGTGGCCAGTGGTGAATGTGAAAAAGGGATTATCTGCTGCGGGTCCGGTATTGGGATCTCGCTTGCCGCAAACAAAGTTGAAGGCATCCGGTGCGTTGTCTGCAGTGAACCTTATTCAGCCCTTCTTTCCAGGCAGCATAATGACACCAATATGCTGGCAATGGGCAGCAGGGTGGTGGGCACAGAGTTGGCCAAGATGATCGTGAGGACCTGGCTAGATGGTGAATTTGAAGGTGGGCGGCACGCCAAGCGAGTTGAACAAATTATGATGATTGACAAGGACAGAACCCTTGTTCTTGATGCTGATATGGTGGGAGAGTAATCACTTGACCAGGAAAGAAGAGAAGGAGGCACTATACATATTCGAGGAAAAAGGGCCCAAAAAAGGGCGATTTCACTTACAGTCAAATGGAACACGTCTGTCCAATGAGTAAACCATTACCCGGAAGGGAGATGGTTGAAAGTCTCAAAAGCCAATCTATAAGGTCAGATCACTGACGCCACAACGGCTCCGGCCGGAAGATTGAAAAACTGCTGAATAGGTTTGAAGGATGACAAGTTCCAAAATTAACCTTATAAGGAGAATATTAAATGGGTAAGAAGAAATTTCTATTGATTTTGGTTATCGCTGTTATGATGACCACCGTTATCACAGGTTGTACAACCCCAGCGACAGAACCCACTGAAGAAGCCGCCGCAGGCGAAGGCCTGAGCTTTTACTTCCTGCTGAAGACCCTCTCCAACCCGCACTGGGTTGCGATGAAGGAAGGTATTGAAGCCGCGGCAGCAGAAGCCGGTGTGGAAGTTTTCGTTGATGCCATGAACTCCGAAGATGAACTGTCCGGTCAGCTGGACAAATTGCTCACAGCTGCTGGTCAGGGCTATGACGGCATCGGTATCGCCCCGATTTCCCCCACCAACGCCATCGAGGGTGTGGTTGCAGCCAATGCAGCCGGCATCCCTGTTGTTGACCTGGATGAGAAAATCGATGCAGATGAACTCGCCGCAGCCGGCGGTTATGTTGTTGGCTTCGCCACCACGGACAATGTCCAGGTTGGCGGCACAGGCGCTGCTTACATCATCGAGAACACCGAACCCGGTCAGGTTGCCATCATCGAAGGTAAAGCTGGCAATGCAAGTGGTGAAGACCGCAAACAGGGCGCTGAAGAAGCTTTCCTGGCTGCCGGTTATGAAATCGTCTCCTCACAGCCCGCTGACTGGGACCGCAACAAGGCCCTCGATGTTGCTACCAACATCATCAGCCAATATCCTGACCTCAAGGCTTTCTACTGCGCCAATGACACCATGGCACTCGGTGTTCAGGAAGCTGTGGAAAACGCCGGTCTGGCTGACCAGATCATGGTCGTCGGCACCGATGGTATCCCGGATGCATTCACCTCTGTTGCTGATGGCCGTATGTCCGCCACAGTGGCTCAGGACCCCGCCCAAATCGGCGTGGTTTGCTTCAATATGCTCCTCGAAGCTGTTCAAAATGGCAACGCTGGCTCCGTTGATGCGGAACCTGCCTTCCAGTATGTTGATTCCGTTCTGATTTCACCTGAGAATGTTGGTGAATATGTTGAAGATACCGAGGCTGAAGAAGTTGACGCTGAACCTCTGAGCTTTTACTTCCTGCTGAAAACCCTCTCCAACCCGCACTGGGTTGCGATGAAGGAAGGTATTGAAGCCGCGGCAGCAGAAGCTGGCGTGGAAGTTTACGTTGATGCCATGAACTCCGAAGATGAACTGTCCGGACAGCTGGACAAATTGCTCACAGCTGCTGGCCAGGGTTATGACGGCATTGGTATCGCCCCGATTTCCCCCACCAACGCCATCGAGGGTGTGGTTGCAGCCAATGCAGCCGGCATCCCTGTTGTTGACCTGGATGAGAAAATCGATGCAGATGAACTCGCCGCAGCCGGCGGTTATGTTGTTGGCTTCGCCACCACGGACAATGTCCAGGTTGGCGGCACAGGCGCTGCTTACATCATTGAGAACACCGAACCCGGTCAGGTTGCCATCATCGAAGGTAAAGCTGGCAATGCAAGTGGTGAAGACCGCAAACAGGGCGCTGAAGAAGCCTTCCTGGCTGCCGGTTATGAAATCGTTTCCTCACAGCCCGCTGACTGGGACCGCAACAAGGCCCTCGATGTTGCCACCAACATCATCAGCCAATATCCTGACCTCAAGGCTTTCTACTGCGCCAATGACACCATGGCACTCGGTGTTCAGGAAGCTGTGGAAAACGCCGGTCTGGCTGACCAGATCATGGTCGTCGGCACCGATGGTATTCCGGATGCATTCACCTCTGTCGCTGAAGGCCGCATGTCCGCCACAGTGGCTCAGGACCCCGCCCAAATCGGCGTGGTTTGTTTCAATATGCTCCTCGAAGCTGTTCAAAATGGCAACGCTGGCTCCGTTGATGCGGAACCTGCCTTCCAATATGTTGATTCCGTTCTGATTTCACCTGAGAATGTTGGTGAATACGTAGAGTAGTTATTAGTAGTTGAAATGTACGGCCGTTCCTTTATGGAACGGCCGTACAACTCTGGAATTTTCGTTTATTATTCACTATAGCAAAATCAACTATCCTTGATTAGAAATGAAACGCTATGACAAAACTAATTGAAGTGCAGAACATAACCAAGGAATTCCCTGGGGTGACTGCCCTTGATGATATTTCATTTGACTTGAATGAAGGGGAAGTGCACGTTCTGGTCGGTGAAAATGGTGCAGGTAAATCTACCCTGATGAAGATCTTGAGCGGTGTATATACCCCCACCAGCGGAAAGATCATTATTGGTGAGAAGACCTACTCACAGCTCAACCCGACCTTATCCCAGGAATTGGGTATCAGTATCATTTATCAGGAACTTAGCGTTATCAACGAGCTTTCGATCGCAGAAAATTTATTCATTGGAAGATTACCTACCAAGAAGGTTTTGGGCGCTTCCGTTGTTGATTGGAAATACATCAATAACAAAGCGGCTGAGATGTTACAAATGGTTGGCTTGAAGAAACCCCCGTCAACTTTCGTCCAGGAACTCTCCATCTCGGAAAAGCAGCTTGTCGAAATTGCCAAAGCGCTTGTGATGGAAGCCAAAATCCTAATCATGGACGAACCTACCTCATCCCTTACACCTGAGGAAATCAATAGGCTCTTTAAAATTATTCGGAATCTTCGGGATGAAGGTGTCGGCATTATTTATATCTCGCACAAACTTGATGAAATCAATCAGGTTGGCGATCGTATAACGGTGTTAAAAGACGGAAAACTGGTTGGAACAAAAGCGCTCTCAGAGATCAAGTCCAAAGAAGAGATCGTCCTGATGATGGTCGGACGAGAGCTCAAAGACAAATATTTCTCTACGAGAAATAAAAGTGAAGGCACGGAGGAAATTGTCTTTGAGGTCAAAAACCTCACAACACCTGACAATAAGGTCAGGGATGTCAGCTTCCAGCTTCGACGACATGAGATTCTGGGCTTTGCCGGTCTGATGGGGGCGGGTAGGACTGAGTTGTTGAATGCGCTCTTTGGCGCAGAACCGAAAGAAAGCGGCACAGTTTATCTCAATGGGGAAGAGATCAAGATCAATGATACTTATGATGCTGTGAAAAAAGGCCTTGCTCTGTTGACAGAAAACCGTAGAGAGACCGGCTTCTTCCATAACTTTGAGATTTATAAGAATGTTTCCATTGTGGAGCATCTGAAGCACTCGAAGCTAAAAGGAGCAACGGGTCGGATTAACTCAGCCGATGAAAAGAAGAAGGCTGAAACGCAGAAAAACAAACTGGCGATTAAGTGCACCTCAGTATTTCAAAATATCACCAAGCTCTCTGGCGGCAACCAGCAAAAAGTCATTATTGGTAAATGGCTTTGTGCGGATGCAGAAGTGATTCTGTTTGATGAGCCCACCAGAGGGATTGATGTTGGTTCCAAGAGCGAAATCTATAAGATCATGCGGGAACTGGTTGATGAGGGGAAGGGTGTCATTATGGTGTCTTCTGAGCTGCCGGAGCTGTTAAGTGTGTGTGATCGGATCCTGGTATTCAAGAAGGGTGAGATCAGCGCCAGGCTGGATAGTTCAGAAGCAACTGAAGAGAAAATTATTCTAGCAGCAACATAAGAAATGGAAGATCTGGAAATGGATAATACAAAAGTTGTTAAACCGAAGAAGAGTTTTAGCCAAATTTGGGAGAATTTTGGAACAGCGGCGATTTTGCTGCTCCTTGTTGGCTTTATTGCTGTATTTTCTGCTGACAACAGCAATTTCCTTACCCCAACGAACCTGATCAACATCCTTTATCAGAGTTCCGATAAGATCATCATCGGCCTGGGTGAGTTCTTTGCCATCCTGATCGCCGGGATTGACCTTTCTGTAGGTTCGATCCTCGCGCTGACCGGCCTCCTCGCCGGCAAATTGATGAACGCCGGGATGCCTGTTCTGTTGGCGGTTTTTCTGGGTTGTATTGTCGGCGGTGGTGTGCTGGGCGCAATCAATGGTCTTCTGGTGAACTTCACCGGTGTGCATCCCTTTATTATTACCCTGGGCACAAACTGGATCTTCCGCGGCCTGATCATGATCATCTCAGACGCTCGAGCTGTTTCCGGTTTCCCGCCCCAATTCAAGGCGATCATCAACTACAGGTTGTTTGGCCAAATACCAATGGCCATTATCATTGCCTTGTTCCTGGCGGTCATCCTGTGGTTCGTGACGACCCGGACAAAATTGGGTCGGAACATCTATGCCTTCGGTGGCAACAAAGAAGCTGCCTGGTTCTCCGGCATCAATATCAAGTTCTATACGCTGATCGTTTTCATCATCTCCGGGATTTGTGCCGGTATCGCCGGTATGGTCATCACAGCAAAGACCGGTGCTGCTGAACCTCTGGCCGCTTCTGGTTATGAGACCTTCGCTATCGCAGCCGCCATCATCGGTGGGACCAGCTTCTTCGGCGGTAAAGGCCGAGTCTGGAATGTGGTTATTGGTGGTCTGGTTATTGGTTTGATCAACAACGGTTTGAACATGATGCGGATTGACTCGTTCTATCAGCAGGTCGTTATGGGTGCCCTTATTATCGCAGCCGTGTCATTGGATACATTCATCATGAGGCAAAAGAAATAACCTCGCAGATTTTGATTAGGATCTAATCAAGAAAGGAACATCATGAAGATCATAATGGCAGGCGAGTCTTGGATCGTTGCAGAAACCCATATGAAGGGCTTTGATACTGCGGTATTGAATCGCTATGAAGACTTTTTCGCCGATCGGTTCTTTGAGGTTCTCAAAGACACAGGCGTTGAGTTGGACTATTATCCAAACCATATTGCCCAATCAAAATTCCCGCAAAAAGCGGAGGAATTGAGCCAATACGATGCCGTGATCATCAGTGACTGCGGCAGTAACACATTGCTTCTTGATCCTGAGATGCAGTTCAATGGCGTGCGCAAGGGGAACCGTCTACTGGCCATTCAGGATTATGTCAAAGCGGGGGGCGGCTTGTTGATGTGCGGTGGTTATTTGAGCTTTGCCGGTCTGGAAAATAAGGCCCGCTATGCCATGACCCCCATCGCCGATGTGTTACCGGTGGATATGCTCAATTGGGATGACCGGATGGAACACCCTGAAGGTGTTACGCCGGTGGTCACCAAGGCTGATCATCCCGTCCTGAAGGGTATTGAAAACAGCGCCTGGCCTGAGTTCCTGGGCTATAACAAGATCATGGCCAAGGATGAGGCTGACGAGATTGCCAAAATTGATGGCGACACCTTCATGGCAGCCTGGGATTATGGACAGGGCAGGTCATTTGCCTTTGCTTCCGACCTCGCGCCGCATTGGGGCACGAAGGAATTCCTGGATTGGGAAGGTTACGAGATCCTGTTCACCAATATTCTGAAATGGCTGGCTAAAGAAATTTAACTAATTTCGTATAGCCATTTATTACAACTATGACCTTTCGCATTTCTGCATCCGTGGCTTGTGCAAATCCAATTTGCATAAGCCATGATTTTGAACGACTGGAACGTTCGGTATCCGATACCTATCACTTTGATCTTTGCGATGGGGTGTTCGCACCGACATTCCTCCTCAGCCCGGCGCTGATCAAAGCGCTTCGCCCTTTATCAACAAAGCGATTCGATGTGCATCTGTATTGCCATTACCCGTCGAAATACCTGGAAGAATTGAAGCAGGGTGGGGCGGATGTTGTGGTGATCCAGCTGGAAACGCGGGGCGAGGACTATCTTGAAGCCATTCAACGGGTCCGAGATCTGGGTCTGGAGGCTGGATTAGGCATTTTACCGACTTCTGAAGTGCCTGAGGATATTGATAAGGCCCTGGGTATAGTCTCTCAGGTGGTGGTTAATCTGGTGGGCCCGGCCTACGCAGGTCAGCCTTTCAATCCACATGGCGTCACGAACATGAAGAAAATCCGTGACGTGGTGGCGCAACTTGGTTTGGAGATGGAAATAGCTGCTGATGGGTCGGTTTCTGAGGGTCGATTAGCGACATTCCTGGATGCTGGATGTAATCATTTTATTTGTGGCACATCCAGCATCTTCAAACCTCAAAGTGACCTGGTTGAGAATGTTGCGGCGTTCAAACAAGCCGTAGATGATGCGATCAGGCTAAATTAAAAGTATAAGAGGATTTTATGAAAGAGTACGCTGTAGGTATTGATGTGGGGGGCACCAAAATAGCTGCAGGTATTATTAATCGGGATGGTGAAGTCACGTCTTGTTACAAGACCCGCGCCCATTCTGAAAAAGAACCCCAATATGTTATTGATGCGATTGAAAAAGCTTATTTTGCCCTGATTGATGATTGTGGGATCGATCCGGACGAGATTGAGGGTGTCTGCATCGGATTTGCAGGCACAGTTAATGGCCCGGATGGGCTGGTTTTGATCAGTTCGAACCTGCCAGCCTGGCATAAAGTGCCCCTCAGGGATACCGTTGCCAGCAAGATTGGCAGGCCGGTGATCCTGGAAAACGACACCAATTTATGTGCTTTGGGCGAATATCACTATGGCGCAGGCCGCGGCAGCCGGAATATGTGCTATGCGACCTATAGCACAGGTTATGGCCTCGGAATTATTATAGATGGCGGGCTTTATGTGGGCGCGACTGGCACAGCCGGTGAAATTGCGCATATCGTGGTGGATGTCGGCGGGCCGCCCTGCACTTGCGGTAAGAATGGATGCCTGATGGCTTATGCCAGTGGGGTGGGCATCTCCCGTATGGCCTACGAGCAGATTGATGCTGGTGAGGAGACCCTCCTGACCCAATATGCCACACCTGACCGTAAGCGGATCCATGGCAGCCTGATTTTGGAAGCCGCCCAGCAAGGGGACCGAATTGCGAATGAAATTATTGATACTTCAGGGTATTATTTTGGTGTAGGCTTATCCATTATCGCCCAAATTGTGAATCCGGAGCTGATCGTTTATGGCGGCGGGCTAACCCGGATGGGCGAGAGGGTGTTTGAGCCAGCCATGAAAGGGCTGCGGGAGAGCATTCAGCCGCAGCTATTGGATAGTTTTGAATTGAAACCGTGGCAGCTAGGTGATGAAGCAGGTGTTATTGGTGCGGGTGCCATGGTTTTCAATAAGCGTGGGTGAGTTTATTATTAAGTACTCGGAGAGATATTATGTTGACCCAATTGTCGGATGAAAAACAGGCACGCGTAAAGCAGATCAAAGACTCCCTTATCAGTAATCCCCCTGGCATTTGTTCGGAGAGGGTACGCATTTATACCCAGGTTTATCAGGATTTCAAGCAATATCCGCCGATCATCAAACGGGCAAAAGCCCTGAAGTCTTATCTGGAAAACAAAACCGTTTATCTGGGTGAAAATGATCTAATCCCGGGTATTGGCGCTTCTCATCCCAGGTGGGCCTCCGTTTTCCCGGAATATTCCTGGAAATGGGTCTATGATGAGCTGGATCGGTTCGAAAAGCGTCGTTATGATAAGTTCACGATTTCCTCCGAGACACGGGAAGAACTGCGAGAGCTTTTACCCTGGTGGGATGGCGAATCCCTGCTAGATCGCATCGAAACCCGCCAGCCCGATTTTGTAAAGGACGCCAGCAAGATTGGGGTCACCAGTTGGACCGGGCAAGCAACCTCCGGTGAGGGCCACATTATCGTGGATCACCGGATGGTGCTGAAAAACGGGTTTGAGGCCCTATGGAAACGGGCCTCAGAGCTGAAGGCTGCCCTTCCTTTATATGAGCCCGAGTCACTGGATAAACGTGATTTCTATGAAGCTGTGGAGACCGTCTGTAGCGGTGTGATAAATTACGCAGAGCGGCTGGCCAGTGAGGCGGAACGGCAGGCTAAAGACGTCAAAGATGAGAAGCGGCGCCAGGAATTGGCCCAAATTTCAAGCGATTTGCGCGTAGTCCCCGCCAAACCGGCTCAAAATTTCCGGCAGGCCTTGATTACCGTCTGGTTGCTCCACCTGATCGAACAAATTGAGAGCAATGGGCATTCCGTTTCGCTGGGTCGCTTCGATCAATATCTATATCCTTATCTCAAATATGACCTGGAAAAGGGTATTCTCACCGAAGATGATGCCCTTGAACTGCTGGAGCACTTCTATTTGAAGCTGTTCACCATCATTAAAATTCGCCCCGAGAAGCATTCCCGCACCCAATCCGGATATCCAATGTACCAAAATTTGGTCGTTGGCGGCCAGTTAGGGGATGGCGAGGACGCGGTCAACCCATTAAGCTGGCTGTGCCTCTCTGCGCTGGCCGAGGTGCGCCTTTCTGAGCCTAATTTTTACATCCGGCTGCATCCCACAATTGATGAGGATTTCCTGCAAGAAGCCCTTCGGGTGGTCCGGCTGGGCTTTGGAATGCCCGCCTTCGTCAACGATGCGATCATTGTACCCTCACTGGAGGGCCGGGGTGTTTCGCACGAGGACGCCCTGGATTATTCGACTATGGGCTGTCTGGAAGTCCAGGTGCCGGGAAAATGGGGCTACCGCGCGAACGGCAAGAGCAAGGTCAATGTGCTCAAGGTGCTAGAACTGACCCTCAACGGTGGCAAGGACCCTGAAACCGGGCTTTGTCCGCTGCCGGGCTCTGGTGATATCACCCAAATGAAGACCTTTGAGGACCTTCTGGCGGCCTGGAACCAACAAATTCAGTATTACACCCGAGTCCATGTCACGGCCGATAATATCAACGACTGGACTTTGGAGAAATTGACGCCCAATGCCTTCTGCTCGCTGCTGGTAAATGACTGTTTGGAGCGTGGCAAGCACCTTAACCAGGGTGGGGCGATCTATGACATGACCAGCGGCGCGCTGGTTGGCATTCCGAATGTTGGGAATGCCCTGGCAGCCCTCAAGAAACTGGTCTATGAGGATAAGGTTTTGACCCAGGAAGAGGTCAAACAGGCCATTGACACGAACTTTGAAGGTAAACGCGGCGAGGAAATCCGCCAAATCCTGATGAATCGGGTACCGAAATACGGCGAAGATGAGGATTATGTGGATGAACTGACCGCTGAGGCCTTGAATTCCTACTGCGATATCATCCCGCAATACAAGAACATGCGCTATGGACGGGGTCCGATTGGCGGTAATTTCTACCCCTCCACCGTGACCATTTCGGCCAATATCACCGCCGGGGATGTGATCGGTGCGACCCCGGATGGCCGCAAGAGCCATGAGCCGACGGCGGATGGCATTTCACCCTCCCAGGGCAACGGCCGCAAGGGCCCCACGGCGATTTTCCACTCCGTCTCCAAGCTCCCGACACTCAAAGTGACCGGCGGACAACTGCTGAATATCCGCCTGACGCCGGATTCGCTCTCCACCAGCGAGGGTGTGCGTAAACTCTCCGCTATGCTGCGCGGTTTCGTCGATATGAAGGGTTGGCACGTTCAGTTCAACACGGTTTCCACCGAGATCCTGCGGGATGCCATGGCCCACCCAGAGAATTACAAGGACCTGATCGTACGGGTGGCCGGTTACAGCGCCTTATTTGTGGCTTTGGCTCCCGGTTTGCAGCGGGATATTATCGAGCGGATGGAACATGCCCTCTAAGTCGATGACAACTCAGGAAACGCCGAAAAATGACAAAATAGAGGGCTGGGTGCTCAATATTGAGCGCTACACCCTCCATGACGGCCCGGGAATTCGGACCACGGTCTTTCTGAAGGGCTGCCCGCTGCGCTGTTTATGGTGCAGTAACCCTGAATCTCAGATGGGAAGTCCGGAAATTGTCTATTTTGAGGATAAATGCATCGGTTGTGGGCGCTGTGTGGGCGTTTGTCCGCAGGATGCCATCGTTCAGGAAAAGCCCGGAGAACCGGTAACTGTGCTCTTTGACCGCTGTGACGGCTGCGGGAAGTGTATTGACTCATGTTACGTTGAGGCGCTGACCCTGGCCGGGGAGAAAATGACAGCCGAGGAAGTGGTATCGATCATTGAGCGCGATTGGCCTTTCTATAAGCACTCTCAAGGGGGCGTCACGCTCTCAGGTGGGGAGGCTTTGGCTCAGCCGGCGTTTTCAGCCGAAGTCCTGCGGCTCTGTCAGGCCAAGGGGATCCACACCGCCATACAAACCAGCGGCCAGGCGCCGCTGAAAAACCTCCAGCAGGTGCTCCCATATCTGGACCTGGTGATCTTTGATATCAAACACATGGATAACAAAACCCATCAAAAGCTGACTGGGGTGCCCAACGGCCAGATACTGGATAATCTTTCGTATATCAATTCGTCCGGGACGCCTATAGTGATCCAGGTTCCGTTAATTCCGGGGCTTAACGACTCCGAGGAAAATTTGGATAACCTGGCGAAGTTAGTAAAATCACTGCCCTCTGTGATGGGGCTTAGTTTACTGTCCTACCACACGTTGGGGACGACCAAATATCGCTGCACAGGGCGGGAATATGCCCTTATCGACCTTCCGAAGGCATCACCGGACTATCTGGAGGAGAAGAAAGCCTATTTTGTGGCAAAAGGGGTTCCTTTAGTGGCGTTTAATGGATGAAGAAACGCAGGGATGATTGTGTAACCTTTGCTAATTGTCCATTCAGAATAAAATTATCCAGAAGTGCGTTCAAACTCTGAATTTTATTTATTCAGTCTTTCCAATGATTCTTTCTACTTGTATACTGAAGGGGGAACTCTATATTGGCTTTCTAATATTCCAGAATGGACGCTGGTATGAAAAGAATCATCTTTTTAGGCCTGATGCTTGTAATAATTGGCGCACTGTTGCCTGCCTGCGGTCCTTCACAGGCACAAATCAATCAACTCTCAACCCAGATAGCCAGTGAAATATATAGTTCACTTACCCCAAATGCGGCTGCATTACCCACAGAAACGCCTACACCTCAGCTAATACCTGAAATGACCACGGTTGATCCGATCCCGGGACTTCCGGAGGGGACAGATGGGTATCCCTGGTGGAATGACAGTGTTTTTTATGAGATTTTCGTGCGGTCCTTTTATGACAGCGATGGGGATGGTATCGGTGATATTAATGGAATCATCCAGAAACTGGATTACCTCAATGATGGTGATCCGAATACTGATTCTGATTTAGGCATTACCGGAATCTGGCTGATGCCGATTTTCCCTTCGCCCTCATATCATGGCTATGATGTGACCGATTATTATGATATCAATCCTGAATATGGAACAATGGATGATTTCAAGATCTTGCTTGAAGAAGCTCATTCTCGTGGTATCCGGGTCATCATAGACCTGGTCGTTAATCATACATCCAATAAGCACCCCTGGTTCACGCAGGCAAAAGACCCATCTTCCCCATATCATGACTGGTATATCTGGTCAGAGACTAACCCGGGCTATACAGGTTCCTGGGGCCAACAGGTTTGGTTCCCTATTTATGGCCAATATTATTATTCGACTTTTACCTCTGGGATGCCTGATTTGAATTACAACAACCTGGAAGTGACCGCCCAAATGGAGGACGTGGTTCAGTTTTGGCTGGAAGACGTGGGCGTGGATGGATTCCGGATGGACGCTGCAAAACACCTTATCGAAGAGGGTGCGATTCAGGCAAACTCGGATTCCACGCATAATTGGTGGAAGGATTTTAGACCATTTTACAAACAAATCAGTCCTGATTCGCTTGTTGTGGGTGAGGTCTGGGATGATACATCCATCACATCCGCATACCTGCAAGGGGACGAGTTGGATCTGTCTTTTGAGTTTTTACTGGCTGACACTGTAATTGGGGCGGTTAATTCCGGAAACAACCAGGCTCTTGAATATCAAATGGGATATTCTTATTCACAAATACCCAATATGCAATATGCCACTTTTCTGACCAACCATGATCAGGATAGGGTGTTGAATCAGGTAAACAGCGATGAAAAACGGATGGCGGTAGCCAGCGCATTGCTGCTGACATCACCAGGCGTTCCATTTATTTATTATGGTGAGGAAATTGGCATGACGGGGAGCCAAATCCATGAAAGGATTCGGCGGCCCATGCAATGGACTGGAGACGCGGCTTTTGCCGGTTTCACACCTGGATCGCCCTGGCAGGCCTTAGGTGAGGGGTGGATGGTCACGAATGTGGCGGATGAAATGGCGGACCCCGATTCTATCTGGTCCAACTATCGAGATTTGATCCGAATCCGCAACCAGCATGCCGCGTTGAGGGTAGGGGGCCTGATAATGCTGACCACTACAGATGAAGCAATAATCAGCTTTCTACGCATGAGTGAGGGTGAGGCCGTTCTGGTCCTCGTTAATCTCAGTGACCAGCCGGTGGATGAAGTTTGGTTGGCTAAAGGGAATAGCGGCCTTTCAGAAGGGATCTATCAGCTTGCACCGATTATTGGTTCGGGGTATTTCAACCCGTTGAAGGTTAATGAAGATGGTGTAATATTCCATTTGCTGGATACCCCGCTGATTGAGCCATATGGCGTGTATATTTTGCAACTGCAGGGAGGTATGCCATAGGATATGGTAATTTATATTAGTATAATATTATATAATATATTTAATTATATTATATATCCTTAATAGCGGATTATTGGAAATAAGCGACTGTTGAAGTAACTTGAATACTAGGGCTTCTAGTAAGAATAATATCACTGGGGGAGTTCTATCTTTGATTGTGCCCAAGAATGGCTTGTCCATCAAAAACCGGCTTATTACTGGATTTCCTCGTTATTTTCTATGGAAATATTGGCTTGTACTCTATAGAATGTTGTAACTCTGGTCACGAAAAAGAACAGCGCAGAAAAGTTATCACAAAGTGTAAAAAGGTAAGTTCATCAGAAAGGCTCTGGAGCGATTTACAGTGATCCATTGGATCAAAACCCTATGAAATTGGCGTAGAATTGGTCCTAAAAACCCTATTATAGTTTATGTGAATAAGCATTTACAATAACAATGAATTATTCTGTTAATATTTCGTGTAGTATATCGCCGTGCCTTGGTTTGTTTTTCCAAACCAATCTTACCATCAATTCACCTCCAGCTATCCCCCTTCTTTCAGTAAGAGGTGAAACCACACCTTTATTTTAGTGTTATTATCAGTGGTAAATTTATTTAGCATCATCACAGCTAGAATTGGAGAAAACATGGCACTTCGTCTCAAGGAAGTCCAAACCAAGCGGGATTTGGCAGAATTCATCAATTATCCTCTGAAGCTTTATAAGAACAACCCCTATTACGTCCCTGCGTTGGCTTCTGACGAAAGAAACACCCTGGATCCTACGAAAAATCCGGCATTGGAGTACTGTGAGGCTCGCTACTGGCTCGCCTACAGAGATAATCACCTGGTTGGTCGAATTGCCGGCATTATCAATCCCAGACACAACGAGAAGTGGGATGCGCCTTACATCCGCTTTGGCTGGTTAGATTTTGAGGACGATCCCGAAGTTTCTGCTGCCCTACTTGACGCTGTTGAGGCCTGGGGGCGGGAAAAAGGCTTGGAAGCCATCCACGGTCCTTTGGGCTTTTCAGATCTGGACCGGGAAGCCATGCTGGTGGAAGGTTTCACCGAAGTGGCCACCCTGGCGACACTCTACAATTACCCCTATTATCCAGAGCACATGGACCGGCTGGGCTACCGGAAGGACACAGACTGGGTGGAATATGAGCTGAAAATGCCTATAAAACTGGATGAAAAGATCGCCAAAGCCGCTAAGATCGTGCTGAAACGCAATAATCTGCATCTTCTTGAGGCAAAAAACAAGAGAGAGCTTCTCCCGTACGCATCTCAGCTTTTTGGGCTGATCAATGACGAATACAGCCACCTTTATGGAGCGACGCCGCTCTCACCTGAAGAAATTCAGCACTATACGAAAGCATATTTCGGCTTTGCGCATCCGGATTTTGTGCCTGTGATCCTCGATGAGAACGACCAGATGGTTGCTTTTGGTGTCACTTTTCCCTCCCTCTCTAAAGCCCTGCAAAAAAGCCGGGGAAAACTCTTCGTCTTTGGCTGGGCTCGAATTTTGTATGCCCTTTCTCACAACGACCGTGCGGACCTTTATCTCATCGCAGTGCGGAAGAAATATCAGGGTCTGGGTGTTAATATGGTCTTGATGAATCAGGTCTGGGAGGCTTTTATCAGGCGCGGGATCAAGAAAATTGAGACAAATCCGGAGCTGGAAGACAATTTAAACGTCCAATCGCAATGGAAAACGTTTGAAAAACGCCAGCACAAGCGTCGGCGCTGCTATATCAAAGAGCTGTAGGACCGATTCTCCGTCCCCCATCAGCTGAAAAAACATCAAAAAACCTAAGCACTGTCTTTTTTAGGATTGGCTCAGGTTTTTTTGTTGGGATAATATTGTTGGAGAAATTTGAATGATTAATGACTACGCGAAAGATATAATATATAATTTTTAATAGTTAGTTATATATTTTTCGCTTAACTTAGGTACGTTTCTTATTTCTCTGTCTCCAGGACATAACCTATCACACCGGAACCGGCATGAACGGAGAGGCCTGGGGTGAATTCTTCCAAGATGTAATCCTCTGGAACTGGTAACACTGCTTTCAAATCCTCATACAGCTCCATTGCCCCTTCCGTATTATTAACATGGAACAGCCCAATTTTGGTAATAACGGTACCCTCAGCTTTTTCAATCGCGATTTTCACCAAGCGGGCACGCGCCTTGCGCCAGGTGCGCACCTTCTCCAGTGAGGCCAATTTACCATCTATATTGGTCATAATCGGCTTGATGTTGAAGGTTTCAGCCATTCCGGCGGATAATTTCCCTACCCTGCCCCCCATTACAAGGTATTTCAAGGTTGGAAGGGCGCCATAAATATGCAGCCGGGGCTTCAAATCCTCGATCAGCGCCATAATTTCATCCACTCCTGCGCCCTCAGCGGCAGCCTCAGTGGCTTTCAGCACCTGAAACCCTTCAGCCAGGGACAATTGGAGCGAATCTATAACGCCAATTTTCTTTCCGGGGAAATCCTTGGCAGCCATACAGGCAGCATCATAAGTCGCGCTGACCTTGCTGGAGCAGCACACACAGACAATTTCGTCTGCACCCTGGTCAAAAGCGTTCTGAAAGGCCATTTGAAAAGCGCCTGGTGATGGTGCAGCGGTGGTTGGCAGGATCTGACGCTCATCGATCATCTCAAAAAGCTTTTCATCGCCAATTTCTTCACCCGTTAGGTAAGTTTCTTCACCAAACATGATTTGAATCGGCACCTGAATGATGCCAAGTGACTCACAAAGGGTCTTAGATAGGCTGGAATTTGTATCTGTTATAATGGCAGTCTTTGGCATTATGAATCCTTTTCAGAAAAAATTGGGGGCCCAATAAACGTCAATAAAGTAATTAAGTTGATATAGATTGTAACCCAATATCCTTATAAAAGTTGTTGGAAAAAAGAAACCCAACCAGCCGAAACTGGTTGGGTTGTTCCATATTCAATCGTAAGTTTTTTATCCTTTGACGGCCCCAGCGAGCATCCCCCGCACGAAGAAACGTTGCAGGGCGAAGAAGATGATCATCGGGAGCAGCATCGAAAGGAAAGCCGCAGCCGTCAGAAGGTGCCAGCCGGCACCGAGTGAGGTGACCATATTGCTGATCTGGTAAGTCATTACAGGTTTAGTGCCGCCCAGGAAGACCAAGGCCACCAACAAATCGTTCCAGACCCAAAGAAACTGGAAAATCGTCAGCGAAGCAATGGCGGGCATCGCCAGAGGGATAGCCAGCTTGCGGAAGGCTGTCCAATGGTTCGCGCCATCCAGATAAGCTGATTCAAACAGGTCCTTAGGCAGGCCGCCCAGGAAATTCCGCATCAAATAGATAGCGTAAGGCATGCCAAAGCCCGTGTGGAAGAGCCAAACGCCCCAGAAAGTGCCATTTAAGTGTAATTTGGCATAAACCCTGAGGATTGGCACCAACGTCATCTGCAGCGGGACGACCTGCAGCCCCACCAATATGGCAAAGAGAAGGTAGCGCCCTTTGAAATCCAGCCAGGCAAAGGCATACCCCGCGAATGCCGCAAAAAGGATCGGGAGAACCGTGGCCGGTAAGGTGACCAATAGACTGTTTAGGAATGCCCTGCCCATCCCTCGGGGATTGAGCAAATCTGAGATATTACACTTCAAGTCAAGGGACTGGGTCCCAGCGGCGCAGTCCTCCACATAGGTTTTATTGCCGCGATAGCCCACCAGGGCATCGATGTAGTTATTAAATGTGAACCTCTCGGACTCACCGGTATCAGCAGACAGGAAAGTCCACCAGCCGGTGGTATTGATCAAGGTCACAGGACGGAAAGAAGTAATCAACAGCCCCAATGTCGGGACAATCCAGATGATCAGAATCAGGATAGTAATGGCATGGAGCGGGATCTTGTTCAAGACGTGATTGATTTTTGCCCGTTTCATCGCATTGCCTCCTGTGCCATAAAGCGTTTGACGTTCATGAAGATGAAGGGAATGATCGCCAGGATGAGAACCACGGCAATAGCCGTCCCTCTTCCCGTCTGAAAGTTCTTATACATCTCCGTGTACATGCGGTTTGCAATGACCTGGGTCTTGAAGTTACCCCCTGTCATTACGTACACGATATCAAAAAGCTTTAGGACATTGATCACCATCGTGGTAATCACAACGACCACCGTAGGCGAAATGATCGGCAGCATGATTTTGAAAAAGACCTGGAATTCGTTCGCACCGTCAATCCGGGAAGCCTCCAGAAGCTCCTGGGGCACCGATTTTAAGGCCGAAGAGAGGACGGTCATACAGAAACCGGTCCACATCCAGACCCCGACGATGATCAGCATGAAGGTATTCAGCCCCACTTTGGAGAGGAAGGGCACCGGATCGAAACCCATGGCGGTGATAATGGCATTGAGGAGCCCGATTTGCACTTGTCCTGTGCCATAACTATACATAAACTTCCAGATCACACCGGCACCGACAAATGAGATCGCCATTGGCAGGAAAATCATGGATTTCGCCAGCGATTCATACTTCACCCGGTCCACCAGGACAGCGACCAAGAGGCCAAGGATGACCGTGCCGGAGACCATGAATACGATCCATTTCAGGGTATTGCCGTAAGAAGAGGTCCAAAAAGATTGCCAGGTTGTTTGAAAATCCGTCGTATCCAATTCCGCAGTTAGTGCGTAGCGGTAATTCTCAAAAACGCCCCAACAGGGCTGCCCTTCTCGACAAGTCGTCGCAGCGGAGGCTGTGCTGTCCTTGTTTTGAAAACTTAGGGCGAGGGTGTTGATCATTGGATAGACAATAAAAAAACTCATTACGATTAGTGCGGGAAGCAAGTAAAACCAAGGGGTCAGTTTTCCCTGCTTCATCACCGCAGACGCTCTGGGTTTTGCCATAGTTCCTCCAATTACAATCAGAGGTGCTGGGTCACAGCACCTCTGATATTTTGTTCAAATAGCGTTTTTACTCAGCTAAGGCGTCAGCTTGTACTTGTGTCAGGTTGTCCAGGATGGAGTCCAGGGTGCCGCCATTGACGTATTCGGTGATGCCAGAGAATTCAGCACTGCCGAAGCCACCGGGGATGGAGTCGCCAATATCGGGGGTGAAGCCGGATGCATTGGCCAGAATTGCAGCCTTCATCAATAAAGCTGCATCGGTGTAAGCGGTTTCGCCGGCCATGTTCGGGGTCAGGTCGAAGCCAACTTGCGCCCATTTTTCGCCACCCAGCGTGCTGCTCAGGAAGGCTACCAGCGCCTTGACGGCATTGGAGTCGCTGAAGGACATCATCCAGTCAGAACCACCCTGCAGGCCCTGGGCACCGGGGACGCCAAAGAAGGCGTAATCCTCGCCAAAGACCAGGTCGGGATAGGTTTCCAGGATCGTGCCGCCAGCAAAGCCAGACTGTTTGACCATCATGGCCTCTGCAGGATCGGAGAATACTTTGAGGATAGCGTCGTTGAAACCGATTGAAACGGTGCCAGCTGCGCCACCAACGGTGTATTCATCGCCCATAGCCCACTTGCCGTAGGTTTCCCAGGCTTGTTTCACACCAGGATCATTGTAAGGAATCGAGCCGTCAATGATGCCCAAAACGTAGTCGGGGCCCTGTTGAACCAGCATGATGTCCTGAACGAAGTCCGTACCGGTCCAGCCAGTGGCGTCACCGGATTCCATACCGAGGGACCAGGGGGTCACGCCATCGGCAACCATCTGCTCAACCAGAGCATCCAGTTCGTCCCATGTGGTGGGAACTTCGTAGCCGGCGGCAGTGAAGTTAGCGGGGCTGTACCAGACCAGAGTCTTGGGGTCAGCCTTGACAGGGAGACCAAGCCATGCGCCGTTGACGGTGCCAATTGTCTTCCAGTAGTCAGCATAGTTTTCACCATGAACGCCCAAATCTGTCATCGGAACCAGGAGGTCTTGATATTGGGTCAATTGGGTCACGTTCCAGAATGTGATGTCTGGCGGCGTACCAGCCTGGACACGGGTGTCCAACAATGCCTGGTCACGTGTTGATTCGGGTTCAATGACCACACCGCAGGCCTCAACGAAGGGAGCGAGAATCTTATTGAGGTTCTCTTCCTCAACACCGGACCATTGATAGAGCATTGTGATCGTATCACCAGGCTCTGCACCCATGCAGTCGATATCAGAAGCAACAACTTCTGTTTCTACGACTTCTTCAGTGGGTTCAACAGCTACTTCCTCTGTTTCTGCCATATCCTCAGTCGGAGCGGCGGTCTCAGTTGTTTTGGGTGCGCAAGCGGCCAAAACGAACACGAAGACCATTAACACAGAGAGAATGGTAAATGCGTGCTTCTTCATTTATTTTGCCTCCTTAAAAGGTTGAAAAGTTGATTAGGTTTACAACCACTATTAACCGAACATCAATAGGATGTTAATAAAGGTTGATAAATCGTTTTACTAACAGCGCTTATACGCCAGGAGGGTTGGGGTATACAACCTTTTCTTTCTTCAATATTGCCTCATTCCACTCCTATATATTATATTGTAATCTAAAAATAGTCCTTTTTGCAAGTTAAAATTTTCAAATTTACATTCTATTACGCAATATATACTGTTTTTTGCGAAATTATTGAATTCTGGCACTGCTTTATAATACATAAAACAATAGATAAAACGTTTTACCATGCGAATTTTCCGGCAAATTGGTTTGTTAACAGAATAAGGGATCCCTTCAGCAGCCTCTTGGCACCCCCGATTTACGTCGCATTACAGGCCCAAATCAGCTACTTTCAAACCCAGGAACCTCATATCATGCCTGATTCGGATGTGGTACAATCCTGCCGGTAAGAAAAGCATCCCATTTGGGTCCACACCGAGACGAGAACACAATTATGACCGACTCCCCTTCTATGCAGGTCCTTCTTGATGACCAGGTTCTATTTACCAGTACCGGTAAATGGCTTTATCCCCTATTTGACCTGGAAGATTACCTGCAGGAGCATCCTGGACTGCTCAAAAATGCGACTGTTTGGGACAAGGTTATCGGCAAAGCAGCTGCCTTACTGATCCTGCGGATGGGCGGTAACCGGATTCATGGCGTTTTGATGAGCGAATTGGCTGCAAAAACACTTGAAAAGGCAGGTGTTGCCCACTCGTTTGACAACCTGGTGCCTCAAATTGACTGCCAAACCGAAGAGCTCCTCAAAGACGTCGTTGACCCCGATGAGGCATACGATATCCTCTGTAAGCGGGCCGGTCGCTGTCAGGGCGGACAAGAAGAGAAGCAATAAATTAATTGGCTACGCGAAACACGAAAATAATTAGAAAATCTCACAAGAAACCTTCGTTCCACCTCATTATTAAAGAAGAACCGCCAGCCTTTGGCTGGCGGTTAATTTTTTCTGCTACAGGGTTTAGCGGATGATCCGGGGCTGGATCCACATCCCAACATTCTCAGCAGCGGTGACATGGTTGCGGACCCGTAAAATGAAGGTCACTTCTTCGCCGGCCAGGTCAGAAAGGTCCACGACGACCGAGTTCATCTTGCCTTCATAAACCTCATACCAATATGCCAATGTTTTCACCGTGCCGTCTCCGATCTGATAACGTAGCTCAAAACGCAGGTTACATTTATCAAACCCATTCATACAGCCGATCACAGCCTTGAAAACATCGCCATCCTGCACTTCAAACGGCGGATACACGCCTACGATCTCGCCACCATCGGAGATATGGTCCGGGCTGGTGAAGATTGCGGCCTCATTTTCATAGGTACCGTTCTCCCGAGTGGGCGTATTGACCCGGTAAACAAACCCAGTCTGGTTGTCATTCTCCGTGCCGGGGCATGGCAGGGTATCCGTGTTGCTGCTGGACCATTCGGCTTTGCAGTATTCATCTACAAAGTTGTAAACAACCTTTGGCGCAACATTGATCTTGACCCAGAAGGGGCCTTCGCCATCGTCGCCAATCCCAAACCGGTTACCACTGGCATCTTCGAGCATCCAGAAGCCCTGATAAAACCCCATGGTGGTCGGCGCTTCCATCAGGACATACAGGTCAACTGTCTCGCCAGGTTTTACAGATTCAGTCAAACCAATCCGAGTGGCCGCCCCCATTGTCTTCCCCTCCACAAAGACCAGGTCATAACTGGTGGTCCAAGTGCAGGAGCCAACGTTCTTCAAGCGCCAGCCTTTGGTGATCGCTTCACCGGTGCTGACGGTGGTGCCATCCGCGAGCGACAGATCTTTGACGAATTCTGCCATGTTGCAATCCACCTGAGGCGGTTCCTCAGTCGGCTGGGTCGTGGCAGTGGGCGGAACGGCTGTGGCGGTCGGGTTGGCAGCCATTTGGGTGGCCTGAGCTTCAATAGCGCTCAGGGTTTGTTCCGCCTGGAACGCTTGAAGGGTCTGCGCAGCGTAAGTTGCGACCTGATCCTGAACAGCAGGCTCATTCCGGCCTGTGCAGGCTGAGATCGTCACCATGACAAGGAATAACGCTGTCAGGCTAAGTAATATATGCATTCTTGAGGGTTTAGACATTCTCTTCATCTTATTAGTCCTTTCATCCTCTATGACGCTATCAAGCTGCGAATAGTTCCAAAAGAATAAAATTTCGGCTACATAGAATCTGACATGGCTGGATGATTTACATCATCCCTTATGATCTCCCAATCATCTCCCCAAGAAAGGGCCCCTGTAATCAGTATATCGCAAATTCAGATGAATCTGTATAGCCTTTATCACCCCCAAAGGCGTCCACCTTCTTACCAAAAACAGAAGAAACCAACCTAAAGATATGCCTAATGGAATTAACTCGGAAAGATTTAGGAGTATAATTCCAGAAATGAGCCTCTAGAAGGAGTTTTAATCTTGAAAATAGCATTTATCACCGATGACGGCAAGACCATCAGCCGGCATTTTGGCCGGGCAGGCCACTACCTGGTCATCGAAATTGAAGACGGCAAAGAAATCTCCCGTGAAATGCGGGATAAAATGAGTCACAGCCATTTTTCCCAGCAGGATGAGCAGCATGACCACAACTCAAGCGGCGGCTCTGGCATGGGAGCTGAATCCCACGGCAAGCATTTGAGCATGGCCGAAGCGATCAGCGACTGCCAGACCCTGGTTTGCGGCGGGATGGGCCGGGGCGCTTATCAAAGTATGGAAACCGTAGGTATCACACCTGTGGTGGCCCAGGAATTTGAAATCGACAAAGCCTTGGAAGAATACCTCAAGGGCAGCCTGACCGATCACACCGAAATGCTGCACTAATCAACCCACTCTAACAGCCTGCGAGCGATTCACAGGCTGTTTTGATTCCCGCTTAAAGCCCCTATTCGAGTACGCTACCTTTTAACCCAATCGCATCCCCCTATAAAGCGCAGTATAATCTTTGGTCAACCCCTTGCGCCGGCGATTCTAGTACCCTTTTTTCTCCTAAGTGCCTGGGAGGAGCAAATTTCATCGCCCATATCATCACAACCACGGTAAACCATGAAAAAAGCCTTACAAACCTTCCCAATATATACCTTTTTGTTACCCGCCATCACGGTTTTAATGCTGGTGGCGAATAATTTGGGCCAAATGGAGCTCAGTGTGGCCTGGCGGCCCCTGTGGCTCAGCACTTTGTTCGCGTTGGCCGTCTTTCTGGTGGCGTGGGTGATATTCCGCTCCACCACCAGGGCCGGTTTGCTGGCATTCATCCTCTCCTTTTTCGCGCTCACTTATGGGCACTTTTACGAGGTAATGGAAGGACGGGTGATCGGTTCCTGGGTCATCGGTACGCCGTTCTACACCGTCATCATCTGGGCGCTGCTGTTTGCCCTGGCAATTTACCTCCTGATGATCCTGCCAAAGAGCACTCAGGCACTTACACAGATCTTGAATATCGTTATTCTGGCCTTATTTGCGTTCCAACTGGGCCGAATTGGCGTTTTTGAAGTCCAGGTGGCCATCGCCAAAGCGCAAACCGGACAGGATTCGGGAGAGACGACCTTCCTGCAGCCGGTGGACCCGAACAATATGCCGGATGTCTACTTCATTCTATTGGACAAATACGGCCGCTCGGATGCCCTGGAAGACTATTTTGACTATGACAACAGCGAATTCATCGCAGGGCTGGAGGATTTGGGCTTCTGGGTAGCGGATTGCAGCCGCTCAAACTACGCCTTCACCGTGATGTCGTTGTCATCGGAATTGAACATGGATTACGTCTACAACCTGACGGACACCCCAGATCTGAAGACAACTTCCGCCCTGATCCAGAAAAACAAGGTGTTCCAGGCCTTCGAGGAAGTAGGCTATAGCACCATTGCTTTCAATATGGGCTATTCCTGGGGCAATATGAAGGGGTCGGACTATTATTTTGTCAGCTACCCGGAGGATATTGACACCTGGGAAATGGACCCCTTTGAGCTGATGTATCTCAACAGCACCCTGGGACGGCTGCTCTTCACCCAGTCCACCGACCTGGGCGCGCAGGTGACCCTGACGGATATCGAGCGCAAGGCTGCCCGCACCACCCTGATCCTGGACGTCCTGCCGGAAGTGCCCCAACTGGCCGGGCCAAAGTTCGTCTACGCCCATATCATCAACCCTCACCCACCTTATGTATTCAATGCAGATGGGACGATCAATGAGAATGCGGAAGATACCTCGGAACGAGAGGGTTATCCCGCCCAACTGGCCTATTTGGAGCCCCGTATTTTGAATATCGTGGCGCAGATTTTAGCGACTTCCGAGGAGCCGCCAATCATTATCATCGAAGGCGACCACGCCTTCGGTAAGAAGTATGTAACTTCCACCCTGCTGGCGCTTTACCTACCAGATGGCGGCACCGAGGGTCTGGATGGCCACATGACCCTGGTGAACGTCTTCCCGACCATCTTCAACACCTATTTCGGGACGGATATCGAATATCTGCCCGATGAGAGCTACACCCACACCAAAGACTGGTATGAGTCCGTGCCGCTGGAGGAGTGGAATGAGGAATGTGTTGTTGATCCGGAAGAGTAATACCTTAGATATTTGATGAATATATGACGCCCTGGTTTTACGCCAGGGCGTTTTTATTTCCTAGGAAAGTCAGATTTTATTATCATTTTCATCCTATTTTGAAAATACTGTTTGTATTATTATCATTAATCATCTATAATGAAAATATAAACCTATTATCTTATCCACTTCTTTCATCCCTATGAATCCCTCTGATTTCACCCACCAAGCCCCCGGCAGGCTCATCGAGACCCCCGCAGGCCACGCCGCCTACCTCCCAAACCCGCTCCCACCCGTGTTAGACGGGTCAAACCGGCTGATGTCCGCCCTATCGCAGGCTGAGGCGCGGCTGGCAGCGCTCGAGGAAATCGGCAAGGCCTTCCTCGCCCCAAAAATGCTTGCCCGTCCCTTCATCCGCAAGGAAGCGATGCATTCCTGCCGAATTGAGGGTATTCGCACCTCTTTTGAGAGCCTTTTATCTTACGAAGCCGGGCTCCGTAGTCTCGGCAGGGACCTGCTGGACGCCCGAGATGTTCAAAACACCGTCCAGGCAATGGAAAACGGGCTGGATCAAATTCTTTCTCAGCCATTCAGCACGGGCCTAATCCGCGAACTTCATACTCAATTATTTGAAGGCATTCGGGGAGAGTGGCGGACACCCAGGGAGTTCCGTGAGGCGCAAAACTGGATCGGCGGACCCGGTACGACCTTGGAAAACACCCGTTACATTCCTCCACCAGTGCCGGAGATGAAAATTGCGCTGGTTGAACTGGAAAACTTCATCCACAGCGGCTCTGACCTACCCGAACTGATCCGGATTGGGCTGATTAACTACCAATTCGAGGCAATCCACCCCTTCCTGGACGGTAACGGACGGATCGGACGACTGTTGATTCCCCTGCTGCTGGCTGCCTGGGGCAAACTTTCGCAACCCCTGCTCACTCTTAGCGCTTATTTTGAAACGCATCAACTGGACTATTACGACCACCTGCTGGACGTAACGCAAAAAAGCGCCTGGGAGAAATGGCTGATTTTCTTCCTCCAGGGCGTCGCCAGCCAGGCGGAAGGTGCAACGCACCGAATCCAGCGCCTGACCGACCTGCGCCAGACCTATCACCGCCGGTTTGCCGATCAACGAAGCCGGCAAAAACTGGCGGAATTGGTCGATTTTCTGATCGGTACACCGATCACGAGCATCCAGCAGGCCCAGGAAAGTCTGAAAATGGGCAGTTACACCACCATCCAGCGCCAGATTGAGAAGCTGGCAGCCCTGGGAATCGTACATGAGATCACCGGACAGCACCGCAACCGGCTATATCAGGCGGATGAAATCCTGCAGATTATGATAGAAAACGAGTAAAATGACAAAATGATGATGGAAATCCTTCCCCCGCAAGAAGACCGGGACCACGAAAAAGCCCTGCAGACCCGGGTGGAACGCCCACCCAGTCAGAATCCGGCTGTTTCTTACCTGGCAAGCCTCGGCAGCGCCAGCAGCCGCCGGGTGCAGCGGGCTGCGTTGGATAAGATCGCTGAACTGCTCTCCAACGGTGAGATCACGGACTGCCTGAATTTCCCCTGGGAAAAGCTGGATTACGGCACCGTCACGGCCGTGAAAGCCTGGCTGGACGACCGTTATGCCCCCGCGACCGTCAATCGCTACCTGGTGGCGATCCGGCGGGTGATTAAGGAGGCCTGGCGGCACCATCTGATCAGTGCGGAAGCCTATCAACGGGCGACGGATGTTCAGTCGGTGAATGCCCAGCGGCTCCCCACAGGCCGGGAATTGGCCTCGGATGAGCTGCGGGGACTGATTGCGGCCTGCCTGGAGGACGAAAAAAACCCCAAATTAGGCCTTAGGGATGCCGCTATCATCAGTCTGATGTATTCTTCTGGCCTGCGCCGCTCTGAAGTGGTTGCGCTGAGCCTGGAGGACCTGGATCTGGCGAAGGGGCAACTGCGGGTGATCGGCAAGCGCAACAAGGAACGGCTGGCTTTTCTGGCTGCAGGCGCTGTTAGGGCAATTGAAAAATGGCTGGAAGTACGGGGAAACCAGCCCGGACCGCTGTTTTATCCGGTGAATAAGAGCGGGAAGGTCGTCCGCAAGCGCAAAGAGCGCCTCACGGATGCCCAAAAGGCAGCCGGACGGGTACCCGGATGGATTGAGGCCCGGTTAACCGACCAGATCATCTATCACATCATCGACCGGCGTGCCCTCGAAGCAGGTCTGGTAAAGAAAACCACCCCCCACGACCTGCGGCGGACTTTTGTCAGCGACCTGCTGGAGGCCGGCGTGGACCTATCCACCGTCTCGAAGATGGCGGGACACGAGGACACCAACACCACCCGCCGCTACGATCGCCGCCCGGATAAGGTGATGCAGGAAGCTGTTGATCGCCTAGATGTCCCCTTCCCTGAGGAATAAACTCCTCCAAAAATAAGCTAAACCAGCTCCCATTAGTAATTTACTCATAAAAAAGCACGCACTCATCCCCTCACAGATCGATTCCTGAGCGAAATACGATAATTCATTCAAATTATTTGGAACCAATCCCTATGAAAAGGCGTTCCTATTGTGAAAGAAAACACAATCTAAGAAAAACAAATTAGGATTTGGAGTTCAAATGAAAAGAACCAACAAGCTCACCATAATCACGATATTCGGTGCCCTGGCGCTGCTAATGGCCGCCTGTTCACCTGCCCTGGATAAGACCCAGGAGCCCAATGACAACCTCACCCTTGCCAATCCAGCAGCGGTTTACTGCGAAAACTTGGGATACACACTGTTAAGTGTGGAACGCAATGGTGGCGAAGATGCTGACTGTGTCTTTTCAAACGGCTCTCAATGTGCACAGTGGGACTTTCTCGCCGGGCGCTGCGGCCAGCCCTTCAGTTACTGTGAACAACAGGGCGGCACCTTGGAAGAAGGCGGTAATGTCGGTATTTGTCGTTTTGCCGATGGCTCCTACTGTGACGAATACGCTTTCCTGACAGGTGAGTGCGCAAAGGGCGACAACCCCGAGGAAGCCTCCATTTCAGCCGAAAACGAGGGAAGTTACCCTGTCGATCCGGAAATCGCACTTGTTGATATTGAGATTCAGGGCTTTAATGACGCCTTAAGCTACATTCTTGAGTATATGCAGGATCAATATGACTTTAGAGCCTCAGAACCCTGGACAGAAACGGACATCACAACCGATAACACCACTGCCACAACCACCCATCGTTACGTTTCCGGACCGCTGACAGTTGTGATCTCGACTATGGCCTCGGCGCCTGCCAACGACTATATCATCAATGAAGTGTCCAATCTGACCAATGGATTCATTTGGCGAGGCACACTAAGTTATAACGGCACCGTCCTCACCGATGAAGTCCATCTGCCTGGCACCATCAAAAGTGTTGAAGAAGCTAGGGATGCCGTGTTTGCGTACCTGAACCAGGCCTATGGCACACCGATTCTCAGTAATTGGTCTGATGAGGGCAGTACACAGGGTACCCTCAACGATCACCCCACAACGGTGAGAACCTTTTCAGCCAATAGCTGGGTAGTCGTTCTCGAATTTGAACCTACCTCCCCGCTGGTTGCGTCCTATCATGTGACTGTGGAGGAACAATCCGGGAGTATCGACTGGGAAGGTAACATCACCCTTTATGGCGAGATCACTGAGGGCAGCACTTTACCGTAATAAGGGGTCAGATTAACTTGTCAAAAAAACAGGCCGTTGATCCTTATCTCAGATAAAATTCAACGGCCATTTTCTTATTCTTCAGCCAATTATTATTTATATAATAATTGGCTACACGAAAGCTGATAAATTCTTCTAATTTCAATTGCGCAGTAAGACCTCGCAAAATCCATCCCTGCTATTTTTTGCCTCATTCTGTTACAATCAAGCCTTGATCGATCAAGGAGTGTTGATGACCCTCAAATCCAATTCGCAAAAACAGCTCAACCGCGGCTTCCTGGTGGCCCTATCAAGCGCCATCGTGCTCTCGTTCACGGCCATCCTGATCCGGCTGATCTCGCAGAATTATCAGTTACCAGCCCTGATCCTCGCCTATTGGCGGGAGATCTTCGTCGCGCTCTGCCTGCTCCCGGTCCTTCTAATTGTGAAACCCGCCCTCCTGAAGCTGGAGAAGCGTCACTTATCTTTTATGGTCCTGTTTGGTCTGGTTTTAGCACTTTTCAACATGCTTTGGACACTCTCCGTCACCCTGATCGGCGCTTCTGTGGCCACCGTCCTGGTCTACTGCTCTGGTGCGTTCACCGCCATCCTCGGGTGGTGGCTGCTCAAGGAAAGCCTGGGGTGGCAGAAGATCATTGCCGTGATCCTCTGCCTGGTCGGGGCAGTTTTCGTCTCCGGCGCTGCGCAGCCATCAGCCTGGGAAGCGAATGCCCTCGGGATCATCACCGGGATCTTGTCCGGCCTAATGTACGCGTTTTATTCTCTGATCGGCCGATCCGCCACCCAGCGCGGAATCAACCCCTGGACGGCACTCTTCTACACCTTCCTTTTCGCCTCCTTTTTCATGTTGGTGGTGAACCTAATCCCTGGCAATGTCATTCCCGGTACCGCCGCCACTCCCGCCGAGATGTTCCTGTTGGGTGATCGTTGGGCAGGCTGGCTGCTGCTCTTATTACTGGCTGCCGGTCCTACCCTGCTGGGCTTTGGGCTCTATAACGTCAGCCTGAGCATGCTGCCCTCCAGCACAACGAACCTGATCGTGACTATTGAACCGGTTTTCACCGCATTCACGGCCTTCTTTCTGCTGAAAGAACGGCTCACGGCACCGGAACTGCTGGGCAGCGGCCTGATCCTGATCGCGTTGGTAATCTTAAGGCTGCGGAAAAGTCCCAAAAACGATTTGTAATCTCACCTTCAACGATTGTTTTTAGTTATTTCATCTTCGGTCCAATCCCTACCCTGTGGAAGGGATATTTCGTTTTATCTCAAGTCCAGAATGCGATTATCACTGATGATTTCTTTTCTCCCCTTGACTTCCATCTCCAACCAATATATACTAAGAACATCCATAGACCATCCATATGGATGGTTATTAGCAAAAAAGGAGTGAAAGATGACAGATACAGAGAAAATTACAATCAATATCGGGAGCGTTGACCTCGGACGGATTGACCTGCTCGTTGAAGAAGGTTTTTATTCCAACCGGGCTGATTTCATTCGGACCGCTATCCGCAATCAATTGGAACGGCAGAGCAATACGGTGGACTCGATTAAATCCAGGAAATCAATGGTGATCGGTACCCAAATCTACACCAACCGAGATTTGATGGAGAAAAAAGAGGCCAACGAGATGGTTAATATCCGGGTGGTCGGCATGTTGATCCTGGCCGACGACATCACCCCCCAATTGGCTCTCGACACGATCCAATCCATCACCGTTCATGGCGTGTTTAAGGCGCAAGAGGATGTCAAAGAAGCACTTAAAGATCGGATCAGTTAACAAAGTTTGCATTTACTTCGTAATGAGAGAAAATTAACTCAAACAACACCTCACCTTTGGATTTAGGAGATCCACACATGGAGAAAAAAACATTACCTCCCCGCTCGGATGTTCCTGTTGAAGAAACATGGAGCCTCACCTCAATATTCACTGACATTGACGCCTGGGAAGTAGGCAAGGAGCAGGTTTTAGCCGAAATCCCCCTGCTGGCAGCCTATAAGGGCCGGCTCGCGGAGAGCCCTGCCGTCCTGGGCGAGTTTTTTGATGCCTATGAAACCGCCCTGCGCCTGGCTTTGCGGGTGATGCTCTACGGCAACATGGAAATTTCGGTGGATAACACCAACCAGGAAGCCCAAGCCCGGGCCGGTGAAGGACAGAGCGTGATTGTGCAGTTGAGTTCAGCCTGTGCGTTTCTGGAGCCTGAACTGATGGGCATAGGCTTCAATACTCTCCGCCAGTGGATGACGGAGAACCTCCAATTGGCCGATTTGGGGCACTATATTGATGAACTGGAGCGGCAGAAGGAACATATTCGCTCCGACGAGGTGGAACAGGTACTAGCGATGGCCAGAGAGCCCCTGAGCGATTTCTACCGGGCCTACAACGCTATTGTCAATGCTGACCTGAAGTTCCAGGACGCCACCGCTGAGGATGGTCGCTCACTGGAAGTCGGCCAGAGCAGCATCAACTCCCTGATCACGCACAAGGACCGCAAGGTCCGCCAGACCGGGTTCGAGAATTATGCCGATGGCTATCTGGCGTTCAAGAACACCATCGCAGCTATTCAGGTTGGCGGCATCCACAACGATGTCTTCAACGCCCGTTCCCGCAACTACGGCTCCTCGCTATCCGCCTCACTGGCCAACAGTAATATCCCCACCGACGTGTTCTATGCGCTGATTGAGACCTTCAAGAAGCACCTCCCCACCTGGCACCGCTATTGGAAGGTGCGCAAAGAGGCTCTCAAGCTCGATAAGTTCCATGTCTACGATATCAAAGCGCCCCTCTCAGAAAATTCACCTGATGTCCCCTTTGAACAGGCCATCGGCTGGATCTGCGAAGGGATGGCGCCTCTCGGTGAGGAATATGTCGCAGCCGTACGTAAGGGTGCGCTGGAAGACCGCTGGGTGGACCGGGCCCGCAATAAGGGCAAACGTCTGGGTGCCTTCTCAAGCGGTGTTTATGATACCAACCCCTTTGTGATGATGAGCTATGCCAACGATGTGTTCAGTCTGAGCACCCTGGCGCATGAGTTAGGCCATTCGATGCACTCCCTCTACAGCCGGAAGCATCAGCCCTTTATCTACAGTCACTACTCGCTCTTCGTGGCAGAGGTTGCCAGCAATTTCAACCAGGCGATGGTGCGGGATTATCTCTTCAAGACCCAAACCGACCCCGCCTTCCAGCTGGCCCTGATCGAAGAAGCCATGTCCAACTTCCACCGCTACTTCTTCATCATGCCCACCCTGGCACGCTGGGAGTTGGCCGTTCATGAACGAGCCGAGGCCGGCAAGCCGCTTACCGCGGATATCATGACCGATATGTGCGCCAATCTGTTCGGTGAAGGCTACGGTGATGGCGTGGTTTATGATCACGACCGCGTGGGCATCACCTGGGCGCAGTTCCAGCATATGTACATGAATTTCTACGTCTATCAATATGCCACGGGGATTTCTGCCGCCCACGCACTCGCCAAGGGCGTCCAGGAAGGCGGCCCGGCGGAAGTGGAACGCTATCTGGGCTTCCTCAGCGCCGGCGGTTCGGTTTACCCTCTGGAGGCACTCAAAGCCGCCGGTGTGGATATGACCAGTTCAGAACCTGTGGAAAAGGCTTTTGAGGTCATGGCAAGTTATGTGGACCGGTTGGATCAATTGGTGAAGGCAGGAGAAGTGTAAAGCCACTTAAAAATAAATATCCTAAGGGTGCCCGAAAGTAGGCACCCTTTTTAATTACTCCGAATTATCTCCATTGCTATTCCTCACGATTTTCTTCATCATCTGCCCAATTCATCGGATTGGACGCAATATAATCCATAATCCTCTCATAATCCCGTTCATCTCGGATCACATGATCATAAAAACTTCGCTGCCATAATCGCTCAGAAAAGCTGAGCCATTGGCGATTCCGTACACCTTGGATATACCGGTATGTTGTGATGGATTTAATCCGGCCAACCACATCAATTAACGAGATTTGACCTTCCCTATTTTCCACCAATGTTTTGGCTCTTGTCCTAATAGTACTTTCTATCGAGTCTGAAAGTCCAAGTTTTATAATGATGTGAAGATGATTCGGCATGACTTGGAACTCACCAAGGTCTACCCAATGAAAATACTCTTCCACCTCAAAACACACCTGTTTAACCATTTCGCCGGCACT